>JACQFZ010000016.1 GCA_016199745.1 Gammaproteobacteria bacterium | reverse complement strand
GCCGAGCTCCGCTCGCATGCTGATGAGCGCGAACATAACTTCCGTCGGCGAATACCCACTCCGTATCAATTTCGCCTCGTAGCTCAAAAAAAATTCCGCCCAAAGCCCCTTGGCCGCCCAACGATTGAAGCGGTTATAAGCCGTTTTCCAGGGACAAAACTCCTCCGGAACATCACGCCACGGGGCACCCGTGCGCAGTTTCCAAAGAATGGCTTCCATAATGTCTCGGTCATTCGGCCAACGGTGGCAACCCTTGGCTCGCATCGTGGCCTGAAGCGGTTCCCAGAGTAAATCGCTCAAAATACGTCGGGTCATCCGTGTAATCCTCCTCGTCAGGGAAGAATTTCATAAATGAGCCAAACGTCAACTCCGTGATGCTCTTAGGTCGGAATGAGGACACGCCCTAGTATCCCGTCCCGCTAATTCACCAACGAATTCCGGCAGACGCTTATCCACGGGTCTCCCTCTCCCCTTGCGGGAGAGGGAACAAGGGAGAGGGGGAAACATAGGATTAGTTGTTTGACCACCCCTCTCCCCCTGCCCCTCTCCCGCAAGGGGAGAGGGGAGTGGCTCGCGGTAACGTTATTCAGTGAATTAACAGGACCAGACACGAATGGCACTTACTTAAGCCGCGGCACGCTCTAGCTCCCTCCCCCTCAGGGGGAGGGCTGGGGTGGGGGTGGGTTTTTTAGAAACAGGGATCTCGGTTATTGCTGCCATAAAACCCACCCCCCTCCCAACCTCCCCCCTGAAGGGGGAGGAGTCAATCGTGGTATCTGTTGTCGATGGCGCTTAAGTAAGTGCCATTTCTTTCGAAGGCATATATTAAAACTGCAGGAGTTATGCTTGCTGAAACTGTTGGTGCACAACATATGCGTATTGGGAGCCATGTATTCGCTCGGTGCGATTGCCGTTCTTATAAGCATTTATCAGATTTGACTTAAGGTTTCGTACTCCAACCACCACCCAACGCTTTGAACAAATCGGCGATGGCACCGCGCTGGGCGCGGCGAGCGTCGCTGCGGCTGAGCTCGGCGGCGAGCAGGCCGCGTTCGGCGTCGAGCACATCGAGTTGACTGGCGACGCCGTTCTGATAGCGCAGCTTTGCCAGGCGCAAGGTTTCACGCAACGCCGCTACCCGCAAATTCTCGGCGTCGAACTGCTCACGCGTTTTCGTCTGCGCAATAATGGCGCCGCGCACGTCGCGGAAAGCGTTTTGGATAGACGACTGATACTGCGCCAGCGCTTGCCGCTGGCGCGCGTTGGCGGCGTCGACTTGCGAGCCCAGGCGACCGCCGCCCCAGATCGGTTGCGTCAACGATGCTGCCGCCTGCCAGATACCGGCCGGACCGGTGAACAGATCGCGCAACACGGCGCTTTCGCTGCCGATGTAACCGGTCAGGGAGATCGACGGAAAGTAGGCGGCGCGTGCCACACCGATGCGGGCGTCGGCGGCGATCAGCCGATTTTCCGACTCGATCAAATCCGGCCGGCGCAACAGTAACTCCGACGGCAGACCGGCGGGAACGACCAATGCCGGCGGTTGCTGATCTTCAGCGGTTGTCGCGGTGTCGATAGTGACCTTGCCTTCGTAGATGATGCGCGGACTCTTGCCGAGCAACACCGCTAACGCCAGCTCTTGCTGCGCGCGGTTGCGTTCGAGCACGGGTAATTGCGCGAGCGCTGCCAAATTCTCCGCTTCGAGTTGACGGTAATCGAACTCGGAAATTGCACCGGCCTCGAAGCGCTTGCGTTGTAGCGCCAACGACTCGGCGCGTGCGTCGATCGAACGGTGGGTCGCGGCGACTTGTTCATCGAGTGCGCGCAACGTGAAGTAGCTTTGTACGACATCGGCGGCGAGGGCGATGCGCACGGTTTCCTGTGCGGCTTCGGTGGCTAGCAGCTCGGCGCGCGCCGCCGTGCTGGCGTTGCGCAGTCGGCCCCAGAAGTCGAGCTCATAAGATACGTTGGCCGCAGCGCGGAAGGTATCGGTCTCGCGCTCGACACCAGGCGGTAGCGGCATTGCGCCGCGCTCGGACGATTGCGTGCGGCTGCGGTCGAGACGCGCATCGATCGACGGGAATTGCTCAGCGCGCGCTTGCCCGAGCAGTGCCCGCGCCTCGTCGACGCGGGCGACCGCGAGTTGCAGATTCGCGTTGTGCGTCAACGCTTCGTCGACCAGTTGGTCGAGCGTGGCGTCGCCGTAGATTTTCCACCACTGTCCGCCGACGGCGGCGGTGCTTTGGCCGGTGGCATTGGCCCAGTCGGCCGGTAGCTCGATGGGTGGGCGCTCATACGTCGGCGCGACGTTGATGCAGCCGGCGGCTAACGTGGAAATCGTTATCGCGGTGGCGGCAACGGCCCCCACCCTAACCCTCCCCCGCTTGCGGGGGAGGGGACGAGACAACGGACGATCGAATAATTTCTGGACCTTAATACTGTCGTTACTCATTACTATCTCCCTTCAACCGCGGTGTTACATGCGGATGGTGCAGTTCTTTTTCTTCCAATTGACGGTGATGTTGGACTTCCGCCTTCAGCTCGTCGGTCGAACGCTTTTCTGTCAAATGTTTGTCGGTCAGTAATTTAAAAAACAGCGGCACGAAGAATATCGCAAGAAAGGTCGCCGCCATCATGCCGCCCATGACACCGGTGCCGACCGATTGGCGCGCGCCGGCGCCGGCGCCGCTGGAGATCGCCAACGGCAGCACGCCCAAGATGAACGCGAGCGACGTCATCAAAATCGGTCGGAAGCGTAAGCGCGCCGCTTCGAGCGCCGCCGCCGATGCCGACATGCCCTCGTGGTATTTCAACAACGCGTACTCGACGATCAGAATCGCATTCTTCGCTGCCAGACCGAGCAGCGTGACCAGACCGATTTGGAAATACACGTCGTTGCTGAAGTGGCGCAGCCATACTGCCATTAGCGCGCCGAACGTACCGAACGGCAGCGCCATCAATACCGTCAGCGGCAGCGACCACTTCTCGTATTGCGCGGACAGAATCAGGAACACCATGATCACGGCCAGGCCGAGCGCGATCGCCGATGTGCCGCTGGCACGCTTTTCTTGATACGACGCGCCGCCCCAATCGAAGCTGAAGTCGGACGGCAACACTTCTTTAGCGAGCCGCTCGGCTTCGGCGATCGCCTGACCGGATGACACACCCGGCGCACCCTGGCCGAAGAGTTTGACTGCTTGCAGATTGTTGAAGCGATCGAGCGAATCGGGGCCGGCCGCCTGGCGGATGGTGGCGAGCGCGCGCAGCGGAATCATTTCGCCGTGCAGCGAGCGCACGTAGATCTCGCCGACGGCGTCCGGATTTTTGCGATAGCTCGGCTCGGCCGACATCAGCACCTGCCAGGTACGGCCGTATTTATTGAAGTCGTTGACGTAGTAATTGCCGAGCGTTGCCGCCAGCGCGCTGTACAACTCGCCGAGCGGCACGCCGAGCGACGCCGCTTTTTCGCGATCGACGTCGACGTAGAGCTGCGGCACTTGCGCGCGCCACAACGTTTGCACACCGCCGAGCAGCGGATCGGTGTTCGCCTTCTGTAGGAACTGGCCCATGACTTCGGCGGTACGCTGCGGGCCGCCTTCGCCGCGGTTCTGCAGATATAGTTCGAAGCCGCCGGCGGTACCGAGGCCGAAGATTGGCGGCGGGTTGAATGCCAGCACCAGCGCTTCTTTGATATGTGCGGTTTTCATGTACAGCTCGCCGACCAGCTGGCTAGCCGTTACGTCGCGTTCGTCCCAGTGCTTTTGCGTGACGAAGATAGTGGCAGCATTATTGCGATAGCCGCCGCCGAGAAAATCGAAGCCGGTGAAGGCGATCGCGTCTTGATTGGCCGGATTCGACTTGATCGCCTGCAGTACTTCGGCGACGACCTTGTCGGTGCGCGCGAGCGTCGCGCCATCCGGCAGGATAACTGCGGAAATATAGAAGCCCTGATCCTCGTCCGGCACCAGGCTGTTCGGCGTTTTGTACCAAAGACCTGCGGTGACAACGACCATGCCGAGGAAAAGTGCTATGCCGATGCTGCTGCGGCGAATCATCCAAGCGACGCCGTTGGCGTAGCGGCCGGTGACGCGGTGGAACCAATCGTTGAACCAGGTGAAGAAGCGGCCCGGCTGCTTGTGCTCGTGTTTTAGGATCAACACGCACAGCGACGGTGTCAGTGTCAGCGCGACGATGCCGGAGATGACGACGGCGAGGGCGATGGTGACGGCGAATTGGCGATAGAGCTCGCCGGTAAGACCGCCGAGAAAGGCGATCGGCACGAACACCGCGCATAGTACCAGCACGATCGCAATCACCGGTCCACTGACTTCCTTCATCGCTTTGATCGCCGCATCACGCGCCGACGCGTGCTCTTCGTGCATGATGCGCTCGATGTTTTCCAGGACGACGATGGCGTCGTCGACGACGATACCGATGGCGAGCACCATGCCGAACAGTGTCAGTGTGTTGATCGAATAGCCGAGCAGCAGCAAGCCGGCGAACGTGCCGATCAACGACACCGGCACGGCGGCGAACGGGATCAGCGTCGCCCGCCAGTTTTGCAGGAACAAGAACACGACGATAAAGACCAACGCCATCGCTTCGGCCAGCGTCTTCACCACTTCGCGGATCGACACGCGCACGAACCGCGTCGTGTCGTAAGCGACCGAGTGCGACAGGCCGTCAGGGAAGCGCTGGGCCAATTCATTGACTGTGCGCGTGACTTCGGCGCCGACGTCGAGCGCATTCGCGCCCGGTTGTAGGAACACGCCGACGAGTACCGCTTGCTTGCCGTTGAAGCGGCCGATGAAGTCGTAATCTTTAGAACCAAGCTCGATGCGGGCAACGTCTTTCAACCGCAGGATCGAGCCGTCCGGATTAGCGCGGATGATGACGTTTTCGAATTCACGCGTGTCGCTCAGTCGGCCTTTGGTAGTGATGGTGTAGACCAGCTCTTGCGGTGTACCGCTCGGCGATTGCCCGACCTTGCCGGCGGCGAACTGCGCGTTTTGCTCGTTCAGCGCGCGGATCAGGTCGTTCGGCGTGAGCTTGAGCTGCGACAGCCGATCGGGCCGCACCCACACGCGCATGGCGTAGTCTTTGGCGCCGAAAATCTGGACATTGGTCGTGCCCGGAACGCGCTTTAACGAATCGAGCACGTTGAGCGTGACGAAATTGCTGATGTAAAGATCGTCGTAGCGATCTTCCGGCGAGTAAAACGCGATGACCTGCAGGAACGACGACGAGCCTTTCTCGACGGTTACGCCCTGGCGCCGCACTTCTTCCGGCAACCGCGGCTCGGCCTGCTTCACGCGATTATTAACGTTCAGCGCTGCTTGATTGATATCGGTGCCGATGTCGAACGTTACCTGAATCTGGACGACGCCGTTCGAGCTCGAATTCGAGCCCATGTAGATCATGTGCTCGACACCGTTGATCTGATTCTCCAGCGGCGCCGCCACCGTTTGTTCCAACACTTGTGCCGACGCGCCGGGATAGGCGGCGGTCACCGTTACTACCGGTGGTGCGATCTCCGGATACTGCGCGACCGGCAGACCACGCATGGCGGCGAGGCCGGCGATGACCACGAAGATGGACATCACGGCCGCGAGAATCGGTCGATCTATAAAGAAGCGCGAGAACATGGTGTCGTTTCTTGTTAGCTCTTAGCAGGCGGCGTTTCCGCCGTCGTTGGGTTTGCCGGCGCTGCCGGGGCGGCGCCGCCTTCCTTGGGGGCATTCGGGTCGGTGATATGCACCGGTGCGCCCGGGCCGATCTTCATGACACCGTCGACGATGACTTTGTCGCCCGGTTTCAGGCCGGCGATAATGATCCAATCGTTGCCGTACCAATCGCCGACCTCGACCGGCCGTGACTCGGCCTTGTTATCGGCGCTGGCGACGTAGACGAACTTGCCTTGGGGCCCTTCGAGGACCGCTCGTTGCGGTACGAGAACGGCGTTCGGGCGGTGCGCGCCTTGCAGGACTACGCGGACGAACTGACCCGGTCGCAGCAGGCCTTTGGGATTCGGTATTTCGGCGCGTGCTTCACTGGTGCCGGTGGTATCGGAAATGCGCACGTCGGCGAATGTGAGCTTGCCGGTTTTGTCGTAGGCCGCGCCTTCCGTCAGCTTCACGCTGACTTCGAACTGACCGTTTTTCGGCAACACCAAGCGTTTGGCTTCGACCTCGCGATTGAGCTTCATGCGCTCCTGATCGGAGATGCCGAACAACACGTGGATCGGATGAATCTGCGATACGGTCGTGAGCAACACGTCCGGGCCGGTCACGTAGTTACCTTCCGAGCGCTGCGCGCGCCCGGCGATGCCGGCGATCGGCGATTCGACTTTTGTGTATTCGAGATTGAGTTTGGCCTCGGTCAATCGTGCGCGCGCCGACTTTACGTCGGCGGCGGCGACCGCTTCAGCCGATATCGTATCGTCGTATTCTTTTTGACTGACGGCTTTCGCTTCGAACAGCGGCTTGAAGCGCTCGGCATTGCGCGTGGTTTGCGTCAGCCGCGCCTCGGCCGAAGCGACGTCGGCTTCGGCGCGCGCTAGCGCCGCTTCGAGCGGCGCCGGATCGATGGTGAACAGCGATTGCCCGGCATCGACTGCCGAACCTTCGCGATAATTGCGCTTCAACAAAATACCGGTAACGCGGGCGCGCACTTCGACTTCGCGTGAGCCTTCGGTTTGACCAACATATTCGAATGTAATTGGCAGATCTTTCGGCGCTATCGTAATCACCGACACGTCCGGCGGCGGCATGGCCATTTGCGGCTGCGAGCTCGCCAAGTCGCAGCCGGCGATAAATGCGATCACGCCGGTCACGAGCAGCAGCGCGCCGGTGCGCAGGGTGTTGGCGAATAGAGGTAACAGCTTCGTCATATTTTTGTCTCGCTTGCGGTACGTTACTCGGCCGCTCGATCTTCCATCTGGGATAGCGTATGCTACATACATTCATGAATGTATGTAAAGCCGGGTGGCCTTGGACAAATGGACAGTGCAGCGCATAAATGCCGTTGTCCTTTCTGGCCATATTCGATTTTTCTATTGATTCTCTGTAGTTGCCGCGAGGAGATTTGCTGAATGGCGCGACGTACGAAAGAAGAGGCGTTGGCAACCCGCAACGGCATCCTCGACACCGCCGAACAGGTTTTTTTGAAAAAAGGCGTGTCGCGCACGTCGCTCAACGACATCGCTGACGCCGCTGGCGTTACCCGTGGCGCCATTTATTGGCATTTCAAAAATAAGGCCGACTTGTTCGATGCAATGATGAAGCGCGTGTCGTTGCCGATGGAAGAAATGGCGGCGCGCGCCAGCCGCGCCGATATCGACGACCCGCTCACGTTCGTGCGCGCCTGCGCATTGACGGTACTCGAGCGACTCACGACCGATCCGCAGTGTCAGCGCGTGTTCGAAATTTGTTGTCACAAAATCGAATATGTCGACGAGATGGAGCAGCTGCGTGAGCGCCACATCGAATGCCGCCGGCAGTGTCTCACGCATATCGAGCGGGGCCTGCGCAATGCTGCCGGTAAAGGATTGTTGGCGCCGTCGGTTCAGCCGCGATTGGCGGCGGTCGGGCTGCATGCATTGGTCGACGGTTTAATCATGAACTGGGTGCTCGATCCGAAGCAGTTGCCGCTGGCGAAATGGGCAACACCGTTGATCGATGGTTATATGGACGGATTGCGCGCCATCAGCGGCCGGCGGCGATCGACTACGGTACATCGTCTGAAAACCGCAACTGCCGCTGCCCGTAAACGCCGCGCTTAGCGTTGCGCTACAGTTTCAGTAAAATCGCCGCTCGTTGCCCATCTTCTTTGTCAGCCGGAATAATGGATTAATGTCTGCCGCCGACGAGACCGCGCTCGATGTGCGCACGTTCTACCGCCGCACGCTCGAGCGCCGTGGTTTTGTCGCCGACGTCGCGCAACAGCGGGCGGTCGAGCGATTACAGCAGCTCTACGATCAGCTGGTCGATTTCAAACAGAAACGGCACTCGCGCCTGCGCTGGTTGATGCCGCGGCCGGTGTTGCCGCGTGGCATTTATTTGTGGGGCGGTGTCGGTCGCGGTAAGAGCTTTCTCATGGATAGCTTCTACGCGTGTGTGCCGTTCGTGCGCAAACAGCGAGTGCACTTTCACCACTTCATGCGCGACGTGCACCGCGAGCTCGATACGCTCAAGGGCGAGCCCGATCGTCTCGATCTGTTGGCGCAACGCATTGCCGAGCGTTTTCGTTTGATTTGTTTCGACGAAATGCACGTGAACGATGTCGCCGACGCCATGATTCTCGGCCGGTTGCTGCGGCGGACGATGGACCTCGGCGTGGTTTATTGCATGACCTCGAACTATGCGCCCGACGGTTTATATAAAGATGGGCTGCAGCGCGATGACTTCTTGCCGACCATCGCCTTGCTCAAGCAACGGCTCGATGTGGTCGAAGTCGACAATGGCGTCGATTATCGGCGCCGGGCACTGGCGCAGTTGTCGACGTATCACGTGCCGGCTGATGTCAAGGCAGAAGCGGCGCTAACCACCGCGTTCGAGCGTCTGGCCGAGACCGAGGAAGAGACCGGCGCGCTCGAGATCGAAGGCCGAAGCATCAGTTACCGGCGCCGTGCCGGTAGTGTTGTCTGGTTCGACTTCGACAAAATCTGCGGATGGGGCCGATCGCAGCTCGATTATCTCGAGATTGCCCAAGAGTTTCGCACCGTTATTTTGTCGCACGTGCCGCGGTTCGGTCCCGAACGCGCCGAAGAGGCGCGCCGTTTCACGTTATTAGTCGATGTGCTCTACGAGCATGGCGTAAAATTGTTGATATCGGCCGATACCGCGCCGGAGCAGTTGTTGAAGAAGGACGAGGTAGCGAAGACACCACAGGCGCGGGCGATGATCTTCGAGTTCGACCGCACCGCCAGCCGTTTGATCGAAATGCAGTCGCGCGAATATTTGGATCAACTACGCCGCTAACGTTCAATTAGCCGGCTTACGATAGCGCGCTAATTCCTGCTGTAACCACGACGACGCTGCCGACCAGCCAAATGTTAGTGCGCGCAAAGCGCGCCTCGGCTCGCCTCCCTCGCCCACGTCAGTGGGAGAGGGAATGAGGGAGAGGGAAACGCCGGTGTTAAATCTCGACTTGTGTGCCAAGTTCGATGACGCGGTTCGTCGGTAGATTGAAATATTCGACGACGCTGCCGGCGTTGCGCGCCATCGTGGCGAACATTCGTTCGCGCCATAGCGCCATCCCTTCGGTGCGTTCGCTGGCGATGACGGTTTCGCGGCTCAAGAAATACGATGTCTTCAGTGTCGGAAATTCCAGCGGTGTTTTTTTGTGCTGGGCACACAATATGAGCGCCTTCGGCACATCGGGTGTATCTTTGAATCCGAAGCGAATCATGATGCGATAACAGTTGTGACCGAGCGGTTGGATAGTGATGCGTTCGCTTTCGGGCACGAATGGGACTTCACCGACGGTGACGGTCAAAAATACGACACGTTCATGCAGCACTTTGTTGTGTACGAGGTTGTGCAGCAACGCGTGCGGCACAGCGTCGGGTGCCGATGTCAGGAACACCGCTGTGCCGGGTACGCGCGACGGCGGATTGGCGAGCAGTGTTTGCAGAAAGCTATCGAGCGGTAGCGATCGCTGTTTCAGGTGAGTCATGAGAATCTCGCGGCCGCGCCGCCAGGTGAGCATGATAACGAACACCACAGCGCCCAAGGTCAGCGGGAACCAACCGCCGTCAAAAATTTTGAGCAACGTTGCCGAGAAGAACACCGAGTCCCACGCCATGAACAACACGGTCGCCAACATACATAACCACAGCGGATAGCCCCAGTCGTAACGGATGACGAAGAAGGTCAGGAATGTGGTAATCAACATTGTGCCGACCACGGCAACGCCGTAGGCCGCGGCAATCGTCGTCGACGAGCCAAATCCGACGACGACCATTATTACCGCTGCCAGCAGTGTCCAACTAATTGCCGGCACGTAGACCTGACCAGCCTCTTTCTCCGAGGTATGCAAGATATTCATGCGCGGCAAACAACCCAGATGGATCGCCTGTTTAGTCATGGAGTAGGTTGCCGAGATCGTCGCCTGCGAGGCGATGATCGCCGCCGCCGTGGCGAGCCCAATCATCGGAAACAGCGCCCATGACGGGTAAGCGAGATAAAACGGATTGACGACCGCACTCGGATCGCGAATGAGCAGCGCGCCCTGACCGAAGTAGTTGAGCACGAGCGCCGGCAGTACCAGACCGAACCAAGCGATGCGCACTGCCCTTTTGCCGAAATGCCCCATATCGGCATAAAGTGCCTCGGCACCGGTGAACGCCAGCAACACCGCACCGAGGACGACGAACGAAGCGAATCCATGGCCGGTGGCGAAGCGTAACGCGTGTACCGGATTGATTGCCTCAAGTACGACCGGGTTTTGCCCGATGTTGTAAATGCCGACCGATCCGATCGCCAGAAACCATAATACGCAGATGGGTCCGAACAGTGTGCCAACGGCAGCGGTACCATGGCGCTGAAACATGAACAGTGTCACGAGCACGATGACCGATAGCGGTACGACATACGGTTTGAGTGCAGCGGTGCCGACTTCGATGCCTTCGACGGCGGATACGACCGAGATAGCCGGTGTGAGAACGGCGTCGCCGTAGAACAATGACGCGCCGATCAAACCGAGCAACAGCAGTGGTCGTGTCCAGCCCGGACTTTTATTTTTGGCGGCCGACGAAGCGAGCGCGAACAACGCCATGATTCCGCCTTCGCCATTGTTGTCCGCGCGCATGACCAGCGTGACGTACTTGAGCGTGACGACGATCATCAACGACCAAAAAATAGTCGACAGCCCGCCCAAGATGGTTACGGTATTGAGCGGTATTCCGTGAACCGGATTGAAAGTTTCTTTGATGGCATACAGCGGACTGGTACCGATATCCCCGTAGACAACACCAAGTGCAAGTAGCGTGAGTGCCGCCGTCGACGAGCGGTGTCCCTCCGAGTTGTTATTCACGTTTTTATTGCTCCAACTAGACACGAATGCGCGCGGACCTTACTCCTTGAGTAGGGCGAAAGCAAATTTACGGTATTGTCAATATCAATCCTAATTATGGTCCACGCTAATAGTCGGTCAGCGCAACGGAACCGGGCGGAAACGGCTTTTGGCGCCGGTTTTGCTCGTCAGCTTAGTAAAAATTTGGCCACTATACTCATAGAAAATCTAACTGAAGAATATATTCGCCGTGCTAACTCGGTTCGTTGCGCTTTTGCGCCAGAGCCTCGGGCATCCATTGGTGCCCGTGTTCGTGTTGATCATGGCGGCGGTAGCGCTCACGACTTTTCTCGTCATGTTGGATGCCCAACACCGGCTCATCGAGCACGAGGCGACCCAGATCGCTGAAGTGGTCGCGCGGCAGGCGCTAGCGGCGCGCAGCGTGTATACGTCGGCGGTCGCCGACAAGCTTACGCGCGACGGCTTTGGACCCGATATTGCGTCACACCAAAAACGCGGACATGTGCCGTTGCCGGCGCAGTTTTTGAAATTGGTTGGGCAAGAGGCGTCGATCAAGAGCGGAGGCATGTTCCGCTATCGGCCGCTCAGTAAATGGAATCTCGAGCCGGCGCAGGGATTGACCGATGTGTTTCAACGTTGGGCCTGGATCGAGCTCGAGCGCCAAGACCGGCCCGATCCCGACGGCCCGATCGATTGGCGTGCCGCTTGGCGCATCGAAGAGATGAATGGCGTACGCACGCTGCGCTACATGCGTGCCGATCCGGCCGCCAGTCGGACCTGCGTCGATTGCCACAACTCCTATGAAGCGCGCGCTGACACCGCCGTCGTTCGTATCAGCAACGGCGTCGCCCCCGGCAAGCAGTGGAAACAACATCAGCTGCTGGGCGCTATCGAAGTCGACATCCCGGTCGATCGGGTCGAAGAGATCGCCACCGCGTATGCGCGTCGCACGTTGGCGTTGGTCGTCGGCATCTCGCTGATCGGCCTGTCGATCGCTGCTTGGTACGCGTTCGAAGACATCCGTCGCAAGCAAGTGTTGGCCGCGGAGTTCGAGCGGCAGGCGCGATTCGATAGCCTGACCGGTCTCGCCAACCGCCTGCAATTCCAAGAGCGAGCACGCGAAGCGTTGTTGCGCGCTTGGCGCGACGGCGCGAAGGTCGGTTTATTGTTTGTCGATCTCGATCGCTTCAAACGCATCAACGATTCGCTCGGTCATGAGCTGGGCGACACCGTGTTGCGGCAGGTGGCGCAGCGCCTGACCGAGTCGTTGCGCGAAGTCGATGTGGTCGCGCGTCACAGCGGCGATGAATTTACCGTGCTGCTGCATGGCAACGCCGACTCGCTCGATCTGGCGAGCGTCGCCCGCAAATTGCTCGAGACCGTGGGTCTACCGTTGCAGGTCGACAACCACGAGCTGTTCCTCTCTGCCAGCGTTGGCATCAGCTGCTTCCCGCGCGACGGTCAGGATATCGAGACGCTGGTAAAGAACGCCGATATCGCCATGTACCGCGCCAAGGAGTCAGGCCGCAACAATTTCCAGTTCTTCTCGGCCGACATGAATACGCGTGCGCTCGAGACCTTGTCGATCAGCAACCGCCTGCGGCAGGCGATCGAGCGCGATCAATTGTTGCTCTATTACCAGCCGCGCATCGATGTCCATTCCAGCGCCATCACCGGTGTCGAAGCGATGTTGCGTTGGCAGCATCCGGAGCTCGGTATGCTCGAACCGTTGCGCTTCATTCAATTGGCGGAAGACACCGGCATGATCGCCGCCATCGGTCATTGGGTGCTGACGGCGGCTTGCCGGCAAATGCGGCGCTGGGACGACGCCGGCGTGCCGCCGGTCCGGGTCGCCGTGAATTTGTCGACGCGGCAATTTCAGGCGAGCGATCTGGTGGAAATGGTGACGACCATCCTGCAGGAAAGTGGCCTCGAACCCACCCGGCTGGAGCTCGAAATCACCGAGAGCGTACTGATGCAGCAGCCGGAGGCGGCCGAAGTCGTGCTGCGGCGTTTGAGCGATATGGGCATCACGCTGGCAATCGACGATTTCGGCACCGGCTATTCGTCGCTGTCGTATCTCAAGCGCTTTCCGATCGATTATTTAAAGATCGACAAGAGCTTCATCGACGGCCTGCCGGACGACAGCAACGACCGCGTGATCACCGGCGCGATCATGGCGTTGGCGCGCAATCTGAATGTGAAAGCGGTGGCGGAGGGTGTGGAGACTATCGATCAGTACGCGTTCCTGGCGGCGCATGGGTGTGAAGAAGTGCAGGGTTATTTGATGGCACGCCCGGCACCGGCGGAACAGATCGAGCCGATGCTGCGCGCCGGTCGCCTGATTGTTTGACGACGATCGGCTATGTCGTTTTCAGCAGCCGTCCGGCTTCGGCGGCGATCTTGGTGCGCGATAGCAGCAACTGCCAACGACGGCCGCCGTATTGCCGCCAAAGGACCGCCGAGCGCACACCGGCGAACAGCGCCGCGCGCACCCTGGCGGCGATATGCGGATTGGCTAAGTAACCTTGCTCGCCGCTGACCATGACGCGCGGCGTGACCGTACTCAAGGTTTGGGTGTAGAGCTCGGCGAGCTTATCGAGCAAGCGTGGATGGATCGCGTTGTCGTCGGTGTCGAAGAACGCCATCTGCGATTCGATGGTGCCGATGCCGGCGCGAATCGCCGCGGCCACTTCCGGCCGCCGCCGCAACGCCGCTTCCAGCTGGATCGTCGCCATCGCGTACTTGGCCATCTCTAAATCTTTCGGCGAGCTGACACCGACGAGCTTTTCGCTCAGCAGTTTGAGCCCGAGGGCGACACCGCGGACGCCGCCGTAAACTTCGGCGGCGCTGGCGGCGTCGATCAGTAATAAGGAATGAATGCTGGCATGAAACGCATCGGCCTCGGCACGACCGTCACGGGCGAGTTGTTGCGCCAGACCGCCGGCTTGAAAGATGCCGGCAAGGGCAAGTACACGCTCTTGTTGATGAGCCACGAATGGATTCTCCACTTTCGCACTAACGTCAGGCCCGCTATCTTAGCCGATCAAAATAACGCGCGGCGAACCGGATCTCCCGGCCCCCTTGCGGGGGAGGGCAAGGGGAGCGGGGGCGCATGAGTTCGGTACTGCCTGTCGATTGACTCCACGCCGTTCAACAGCTAAACCGTGAAAACAGGAGGAGTAGCGCGGTATGCAGGGCAACACTCAATGAGCGCGCAACCGGCGACCAGCAGCGCGCCAGTCAAACGCCCCATCGTCGGCTTGGTCATGGCCGGCGGCGGCGCGCGAGCCGCCTACCAAGTCGGTGTGCTCAAGGCGATCGCCGAGATGCTGCCCGAAGGTTGTCCCAATCCATTCCCGGTTCTCTGCGGCACCTCCGCCGGCGCCATCAACGCCACCGCGCTGGCGATCTACGCCCGCCGCTTTCATACCGGCGTGCGCCGCTTGAATTACGTTTGGCGCAACTTCGAAGTTCATCGGGTTTACCGCTCCGATGCCTTCGGCATTCTCAAGACCGGCGCCCATTGGCTGGCGGCGATGGTACTCGGCGGTTTGGGCAAACGTAATCCGACCGCGTTGCTCGACCGCGCACCGTTGCGGGCGTTGCTCGAGCAGGTAATGCCATGCGACGAAATTCAGAAATCGATCGATGCCGGTGAGTTGCAAGCCTTGAGCATCACCTGTTCCGGTTATGGGTCTGGCCAATCGGTGACGTTCTACCAAGGCGTCGACTCGCTGGCACCCTGGAAACGCGCGCGCCGCGTCGGTGCCGCCGCGCGCATCACGCTCGATCATTTAATGGCGTCGTCGGCGATCCCATTCGTATTCGGCGCGGTGCCGATCAATCGTGAATACTTCGGCGACGGCTCGATGCGGCAAGAAGCGCCGGTCAGCCCGGCGTTACATCTCGGTGCCGACCGCGTGCTTGTCATCGGCGTGCGTCACAATGCGCCGGCGCCGGAGCGAACGGAGGCCGAGTATCCGTCGCTGGCGCAAGTCGCCGGTCACGTGTTGAACAGCATTTTCATCGACGCGCTCGAGGTCGATCTCGAGCGCATGCAACGCATCAACAAGACCATCAGCTTTATCCCGGAGTCGCAGCGCAAAGAGAGCGGGGTGCTGTTGCGCCATGTTGATGTATTGGTGGTGTCGCCGAGCGAAGATCCGGAGCGCATCGCCGCGCGCTTCGCCAAGTTCTTGCCGCGGCCGGTGCGCTTTCTGTTTCGTGGCCTCGGCGCCTACAACCGCGGCGGTTCTAACTTGATTAGCTATTTGCTGTTCGAAAAGCCCTACTGCCAAGCGTTGATCGGTCTCGGCTATGCCGATGCGATGGTGCGGCGTAAGGAGATTCTCGAATTTTTGGGAGTCGAAGCTCAGTGAATGGCACGCACTTTTATCGTTATCGGTGTCCTACTAGTGGCCATCGGCCTTGCTTGGCCATGGCTCAGTAAGCTCGGGTTGTTTCGTCTGCCGGGCGATATCGTTATCGAGCGGGAAAATTTCCGATTTTATTTTCCGGTTACGACGATGATCATCGTTAGTGCGGTGATTTCGGTGGTGCTTTGGTTGTTTCGTAAGTGGTAGGTTGAATCGCCCCAACGGGGCGATTCCTACTCTACACGCGTTCTAACGAATGCCGCTTCGTCAAATGCTCCAACCATAAATCAGTCAACGTCTCCTGCAACCGATTTTGCCCCAAGCGCTCATCAAGGTTGTCGAGGTCGACCATTTCGATGGGTTGGTCTTGCCACGAGCAGCCGAACACCGCCTTCGTGCGCTTGCCGGTCGCCGGGTCGATTTGCCATTGCAGGCACTGCGAGCACACGCCTTTCAACATGCATTGCATCGGCGTGCTGATCGACGCGGTGGTGCTGTGGTTCTTACAGAAATAGGGAGCGAGCTCGCCGGCCTTGGCGTCGCGCAATGAGCGCACCATGTAATTGGCGCCGAGAATGATCACGCGATCGACCGATTGCAGGGGAATCGGCGGTTGGCTGTTTTCGGTTTCGAGTTTGCCGTCGGCGTAGCGTTGGATCATGCCGATGAACGAGCCGTTGGCGGCGCGGTCGCCGGCGCGGGTCGGTTGCAGGCCGGCGCCGTTCTCGACGCACCAGACGACGCAATCGGCAGCGCGCTCGATCTCGGCGCGCAGGAACAACGAGTCGGCGTTCTTCAGGCTGACGAACGCGAGCACGCGACTGCCGTGGGCGCGAATGGCGGGACCGAGCGCGAGCAGCGGCGCAATGCCGAGGCGATCGGCGACGATCATCACGGTCTCGCCGTCAGCGAGCTTGGCGCGCACGCCGGTCGGACCCATGAGTGCTACCGGCGTGCCGGGCTTAAGCGTCGCGCACAGCTTGGCGCTTGCACCTTGCTCGATGACGATCAACGACACGTCGCCCAATTCCGGGTCGACGTGGGCGCCGTACAGCGCCAGTGCCTCGGTCTGCAGGCGCGTGCCATCGACCAGCGGCGAGTGACTCTCGAAGTTTTGCAGCCGGAAGAATTGCCCCGGGCGCCACTTCTGCGCCGCCATCGGCGCGTGTACCCGCACCTCGACGACGTCGGCCGCGAGCCGGCGGACGCTTTGCACGTGCGTCTGCAGCATCGCCTCCATGCGCTCGTGGAAGGTGTCGTATTCGTCGGTATCGCCGGCGCGGGTGGCGCGTTCGCCGAACAGCGCGACGATCTTCGGATAGCTGCGCAGACCCGAGGCGATGGCGCCGACGACGCTGCCATGGAACACCGGATGGGTGTCGCCGACGAAGCTGACGCGTTTACCGTCGCGGTCGTACGACGTGAACGGCCCGAAGTCCGGCATTTTGAGATGATCTTTGACCGGTACCCGCTCGAACGCGTTACCGCGGTCTTCGAACGTCTGGTATTGGCCCGACTCCTTTAAGAAGCTGTTGCGATGCTCGAACTCGTAAGCGACGTTCGGTTTGGCGCCGGTCGCGACCAGGATCGCGCGCGCCGGCAGCGTCACTTCTTCGCCGGTCGCCTTCCACTTACCGTCTGCGTCGCGCGCTTGCTTGCGGAACACCATCGCCTCGACGTGACCGTACTTGTCGACCGTGGCCGCTTTCGGATCGAGGCCGTCGGCGTAGTAAATGCCTTCTTCGAACGCCTTGGTGATTTCTTCGTGGTTGCGGGTGTACGCCGGCGAATCGGTGATCGCCTTGCGGTAAGCGACGGTCACGCCGCCCCAGGCGCGCAACAACGGCAGGAAATTCGGCGCTTCGTTGGCCTTGGCCGCACGCTTGCGTTCGGCGCGGACGGCACGGCCATGCGCCAGATGCTCGTCGAGGATGGCGCTCGATTCGTCGTCGAGCCGCCAGCGCAAGGCGGCTTCGCCGATGTGTGCTACCAGTTCCTCGTAGCGATCGAGCGTCTTCTCCACCTGCACAACGTAATACGCCTGCAGTTCGGTCGCGGTATCGACACCGGTCAAACCGCCGCCGATGACGACCGCCGGCAGGCGCACTTGCAGATTGGCGAGACTCGAACGTTTGGCGGCGCCGGTCAATTGCAGCGCCATCAAGAAGTCGTTCGCTTGGCGCATGCCGGGCGCGAGCGAGCCGGGGATCGGTAGCGCCTGCGGCAGGCCGGCGCCAACGGCGACGGCGACATGGTCGAAACCCAGGCGCCAGGCGTCTTCGATCGACACGGTGCCGCCGAAGCGCACGCCGCCGAACACTTGGAAGTGTTGCCGGCGCGACAGCGACAGATAAATCAGTTTGAGGAAGTTCTTATCCCAGCGATTGGTAATGCCGTATTCGGCGACACCGCCGAAACCGGCCATCAAGCGTTCGTCGAGATCTTCCGTCAACGTCGAATAGTTTTGAATCGGCAGCTGCACGAACTCTTGCAGCAGCGGCTCGATCTTCAGGCCTTCGGTACCAACGACGGCGAAGCCTTCCATTAATAAGTGATGCGACAAGGTAAAGCCGGCCGGGCCCATGCCGACGACCAGCACCTTCAAACCGTTATACGGTTTCGGCAGCCATTGGCGGGCGCGCAGCGGATTCCAGCGGATGAGCAGGTCGTAGATCTCGACGCCCCACGGCAAGCCGAGCACGTCGGTGAGGATGCGTGTTTCCGTCTGCGGAATGTTGACCGGCTCTTGCTTTTGATAGATGCAACCCTTCATGCAATCGTTGCAGATGCGATGACCGGTGGCGGCGCACATCGGGTTGTCGATGGTGATCATCGACAGCGCACCGATGGTGTAACCCTGGCCTTTTAGGGAGTGCATCTCCGAGATCTTCTCGTCGAGCGGGCAGCCGGTGAGGGTGACGCCGAGCGCATTGGTCTTGAGGCCGCGTTCCGGTTCGCCCTTCTTCTCCGGGAAGCCCTTCGAGCAGAAGTCGCCGTGATGGTCGTGGCACAGAATGCAGTAATTGATTTCGTTCTGAACGTCGCGCGCGCCCATGCGCGGATCGGTCAGCTTGAAGCCGTCGCGCCGGCGGAAGTGTTCGTGCTTGCCTTCGAGACGGCCGGCCGGATCGCCGGCGACGACCGCGATCGGCACCAGCTTCGCCGGATCGATGCCCTGCGGCACGCGCAGACTGACCCAGCCGTTGACGGCTTGCTGGCCCTCAGGCGACGTCATCGCCCGCACCGTCCAGCGCGTCAGTTTTTCGATCGGCTCGGCATTCGCGGCTTCATCGGCGAGCAGCGTCAGTGTGTATTTCGCGACCGCGAGCTCGCGATCGGCGGGGTTGTAACCGGCGGTCTTGAGCGCGCCGCTAAGCCAAGCATCGAGCTCGGCGAACGCTTCGTAGTCGTCTTTCTTAAGTAAGCGGCGGCGCGCGCGCTTCAGCACGAACGCTTTTTTGAATTCGAACACCGGATCGTGCGCCAGCGTTTCGTCGCGCAGACGCGCGAGCGTGTCCTGGATCCCGAACAGTTCGCCGATCAATTCTTCCAGCAGCGGTCCGCAGGCGATCAGTAAGTCGCTAATTTCGGTAGCGCTGAATGCTTGGCCCGCGGTCGCGCGGTAACGCAGCAACTTTTCGTGCAAGCCGGCGTCGTGGGCGTGTAGCCGCCGCAAGTACTCGGCGTCTAGCTGTTCGAGGCTGGCCTGCTCAAAGAGCTGGGCGAAGGTGTAACCGTTAGTGAGTTTGAGTTCAGCCTTGGACATCGTGCGAAAGCGATCGGTTAGTGGCCGATCGGATCTTGAGTCTATAAGTCGGGTTTAGGAAAGCCGCGTATTCTACCGGCTTGGCCGCGGCAATGCATGGAAAAGCCGGCGGAATTTGGGACTTCTTCGTTCTAATGATATGTCCGCTGGGGTTTGGGTGCGTTGCCGGCATCCCGGTACCGCCAGCGTCGCGCTATTCCTGCCTCGTCCAATCGCCCGAGGCACCGCCGGATTTGGCGACCAGACGGATGTCGGTCATGGTCATGCCGCGGTCGACCGCTTTGCACATATCGTAAATGGTCAATAGCGCGATTTGGACGGCCGTCAGCGCCTCCATTTCCACGCCCGTTTGCGCGACCGTGCGTACGGTGGCTTGGCAGTGGATCGCGGCGGCGGCGGGTCGCGGGGTGAAGCTGAGATCGACCGCGGTCAGCGCGATGGGGTGGCAAAGTGGCACGAGCTCGGCGGTCTTTTTCGATGCCAGGATGCCGGCAACGCGGGCAATGCCGATAACGTCGCCTTTTTTATGGCCTCCCGCCAGGATTAGCTCGAGGGTCTCCGGCTGCATGCGAATGGTGCCTTCGGCGATCGCCTGCCGCTCAGTGGTGTCTTTAGTGCCGACGTCGACCATGCGCGCCGAGCCGTCGGCGTTGAAATGCGTGAGTCGACGCCCGAGCGGGCGTTGGCTGGATTGGCGTTGCGGCCGGCGGCGGCGCGGCGAGGTTGTTTTGGGCTTGGCCATGATTCGGTCAGTCGATGGTCGGGCGGCCGTCATAATAACCGCATCGCTTGTTAAGATGTCTACCACCTATGTTAAGTCTTGAAGACGCGCAGGCAGCGATACTCAACGCCATTCGACCGGCGCGCGCTATCGAGCGCGTCGCGCTCGAGCAGGCTTGCGGTCGCTTTGTCGCCGCGCTGCTAACGGCGCAGGTCGATCATCCGGCGTTCGATAATTCGGCGATGGACGGCTACGCGCTGCGCGTCGACGACGGTCGCGCCGGTGAGTTGCCGGTCGCCGGCGAATCGAGCGGCGGCGATCCGCCGAAATCGCTCGCGCCGCGTACCGCCATGCGCATTTTTACCGGCGCACCGTTACCCGTTGGCGCCGACACGGTGGTGATTCAAGAAGACGTCGAACGCAACGGCGATACCGTGCGCCTGCCGGCGGAGCTGACACTGGGGGAAAATATCCGCCGACGTGGCGAGGACTTTAACGCTGGTGACGCGCTTTATGACCGTGGCCGGCGCTTAAGCGCGCTCGATGTGGCGTTGCTGGCAACGGCCGGCGTCGACCACGTGCCGGTCTATGCGCGGCCGCGCGCGTTTGTCGTTGCTACCGGTAACGAGCTAGTAGTGCCCGGCCGGCCGCTTGCGCCGGGACAGATTTACGAATCCAATCGCCTCGCAACTTGCCTGCAATTGCGCGCGCTCGGCGTCGATGTTATCGACGGCGGCACGGTGCGCGACGAACCCGCCGCGCTGCGTGCCTTACTGGTTGACGCCGCGCAATACGATTTCGTCATCACCAGCGGCGGCGCTTCGGTCGGCGATCATGACCTTATTAAGAAGATCTTCGGCGAGCTCGGTACGATTCATTTGTGGAAGGCACGTATCAAACCCGGTAAGCCGATCGCCTTCGGCCACATCGGCGAGCGCACGCACTTCTTTGCATTGCCTGGAAATCCGCTATCGAGTCTGGTGACGTATAAGTTGTTTGTCGAACCGGCAGTGATCGCCTGGCATCACGGCACGTCATCGCCGCTGATGCTGCCGGCCCAAGCGGCTAACGATTTCCGCCGACGCGCCGGCCGCACCGAATTTTTACGCGCGCGGATTTATGTCGAGGGTGGCCGATTGCTGGCCGAGGTGTTGAAGGGGCAGGGCTCGCATCAGTTAGGGCCGTTGCGCTTCACGAATGGATTAATTCGTGTCGAGGCTGATAGTAGTGGCTTCGTCAAAGGTGATGCGGTTGAGGTGATGCAGATCTAACGTCAGAGGAAGTAGGGTGGGCGGCGCTTTTCTGTCCACCGGAATAAAAAATGCGTGGGCAGAAAAGCGCTGCCCACCCTACCGTAATGCATATAGTTAATTAATGATTTCCCATTCCGTTCTCCGCCGCTTCCAACGCGTCCGCCTAACCGCCATCGGCATTCTCACGGTGTCGTTCATGCTCGTGTTCTTCCATCGCATCGCGCCCGGTGCGATCGCCGCCGATTTAATGCGCGAGTTCTCGACGACCGGCGCGGCGCTGGGCTCGCTGGCGGCGATGTATTTCTACGTTTACACGATCATGCAAATTCCGGCCGGTGTGCTGGCCGACACCTTGGGCGTGCGCGTGGCGGCGACGGTGGGCGCGCTGGTTTCCGGGATCGGCTCGATTCTGTTCGGCTTAGCGCCGGATTTTTCCAGCGCCGCCGCCGGCCGTTTACTCGTCGGTCTCGGTGTGTCGGTCGTGTTCGTCGGATTGATGCGCGCGAACACCGTGTGGTGGAGCGAGTCGCGTTACGGAATCATCAGCGGCCTCGTCGTTTTTATCGGCAACATCGGCGGCATTCTCGCTGCCGGACCGCTGACGGCGCTGCTCGCGGTGGCGTCATGGCGCACCGTGTTCGTCGTCGTCGGTGGGCTCACGGTGTTGATCGCATTGCTCACCTATCTGTTCGTGCGCGACAGTCCGCAAGCCGCCGGTTTTCCCTCGCTGCGCGAGATGGCCGGTAAAACGGCGCATGCGCCGCGCCGGCAACATTGGCGGCACGATTTGCACGATGTGTTGCGTAACGCTGCTGTGTGGCCGGGGTTCTGGGTGAACTTCGGATTAGCCGGAACCGTGCTTGCGTTCGCCGGTCTTTGGGGCGTGCCGTTTCTAACCGACGTGCACGGGCTCACGCGCGCCCAAGCGTCGCTCTACACGACGACGATGCTCATCGGTTATTCGCTCGGTGCGTTCGTACTCGGTTGGTTATCCGATCGGTTGCGCCGGCGCAAAGGAGTACTCGTCGGCGCCGCGTCGTCGGCAACGGTGATGTGGTTGTGCCTGGCGTGGGCGCCGTGGCAACCCGGCTGGGCCGGGTTTGTAATTTTTGGTCTGCTGGGTTTTTTCGCCGCTGGATTTGTCGTCACCTTCGGCGCCGCTAAAGACGTCGTCGCGCCCGCTGTTGCCGGTATGGCGATCGCGTTGGTGAACACCGGTCTGTTTTTCGGCGCCGCCATTATGCAACCGCTGTTCGGTGCATTGATGGATCTCAGCTGGGACGGCACCGTCGTCGACGGTGTGCGCCGCTACCAGGCGGCGGATTATGTGAACGGCTTATGGCTCTGCATCGCCATGGCCACGTTGTCGATGCTGGCATCACTATGCCTGCGCGAAACTCATGGTCGCAACATCACACTCAAGGAGGTAACACCCGAGGAACTTTAGGACTGACGAGCGTACTTATAGAACATCGCCCCATGAGCGAATGTCTATGAATGATCTCAGTGCAGAAGATGTCGCGTACTTCGAGCGTTGTTTACGCCGACAGCGCGACGCTGTTGTTCAGCGCATACGCGAGGAGCTGTTGAACAGCCAGCGCGAAGACTTCGCCGCGCTCGCCGGGCGCGTGCATGACGCCGGCGAGGAATCGGTGGCGGAGTTGTTGATGAGCATGAATTTGACATTGGTCGACCGCGAAGTCAGCGAGCTACACGACGTCGAAGCGGCGTTGACGCGAATCCGTGTCGGCACATTCAGCGAATGCGAAGATTGCGGCGGCGACATCGGCCGCGCGCGCTTGGAGGTTTATCCGACGGTGCGGCGTTGTATCGAGGATCAGCAGCGGCTCGAACGGAATTATGCGGGTGGGCGGGATTTGAGTCCGAGTTTGTGATTAAGAATTGCCTGGTGAACGTTTCGTTTACTTATCGGTGGCCACGAGCAACTCCTCTCTCCCCTTGCGGGAGAGGGGTGATCATATCTAAGTTCATTTATTCTCCCCCTCTCCCTTTTTCCCTCTCCCGCAAGGGGAGAGGGAGACGCAAGGCTATACGCTGAAGGAATGCTTTGATGAATTGGCAGGATCTGACCTAGTTATCCGGAAATATTTTCCCCGGATTCAATATCCCCTTCGGATCGAACACCGCTTTAAGCTCACGCATCAACGCCAATGTATCTTCCGCAATTTCCAACGGCACGAACGCGCGCTTGGCGTAACCGATGCCATGCTCGCCGGAGATCGTTCCGTTCAACGCCAACACCTTGGCGAACAAACTTGCCAACGCAAGTTCGGCGCGCGCCATCTCGGCGGCATCGTCCGGATGCACCATCAAGTTGACGTGCAAGTTGCCGTTACCGGCGTGGCCGAAGCTGACGATCGGAAGGCGGTACTCCGCTGCCAGCGCTTCGATGGTGTCGATAAGCTCGGCGAGTTTTGGCACCGGTACGACGACGTCTTCATTAATTTTCAACGGCGCGATTATTTTGATGGCAGGCGAGAGCGCGCGCCGCGCTTTCCATAAGGCCGCGACTTCGTTCGCATCGGTGGCGGTGCGTAGCTCCAGCAGTCCATGGCCGGCCAACGCCGCGTGTAATTGTCCGAGGGCACGGGCGACCGCATCGGCGTCGCCATCGGCTTCAACGATAAGCATCGCGCGCGTGCCGGCCGGCAAATCGGCGGCGGCGCCGTGACGTTGAATGGCGGCGATGGCAGCGGCATCGAGCAGCTCGCATGCGCTCGGCACGATCGGCTGCGACATCACGCGCGCCACAGCGGCGCAGGCATCGGTGCTGCTCGCATAGCACGCGCGCAATGTGCCGACGGTCGTCGGTGCCGGTAGCAGTCGCAATGTCGCCTCGGTGATGAGCGCGAGCGTACCTTCGCTGCCGATCAGCAAGCGCGTCAGGTCGTAGCCGACGGTACGTTTGCTGGTGCGGCCGCCGGCGTTCAACGTTCGACCGGAACCGGCGACGGCGCGTACGCCGAGCACGTAATCGCGGGTGACGCCGTACTTCACCGCGCGCGGTCCGGCGGCGTTGGTGGCGAGATTGCCGCCGAGGCGGCAATACGGCGCGCTGCCCGGATCGGGGGGATAAAACAGTCCGTGCGTACGCGCCAGCGCGTCGAGCTCGCCGGTCGGAACGCCGGCTTCGGCGATGAGCACACGCTCGTCCGGATGGAATTCGAGCACGCGGCGCATACATTCGAAGCTGACGACAATGCTGCCGGGAACCGGAACGGCACCGCCGACGTTACCGGAACCGCCGCCGCGCGCCACGATCGGCAGGCGCAACGAATTGGCGATTTGAACGATAGCGGCGACATCGTCATGGTGAGTCGGGAAAACGACGGCGAGCGGTGGGCAACGCCGTGGCCCGTCGTCGCCGGAATAAAGATGGAGAACTTCCGGCTCGGTAAGGACGCGGTCACGGCCAACGGCGTCGCGCAACGCGCGCTGGACAGCGGTCGGTAAGGTGGTACGGCTTTTTGCGCGATCGGCCATTAAATAGCGATGATTCTAAGGTATTTCCATCTAGACAACGTCTAACCCACGGTATACATGTGAGTTTTACAGGCCAAGAAGCACCGTAGTCTATTCTTAACACCATATATAAGAAGAATCGGTGGGGCGCGCCGGTAAAAGGCGCATGCGTGGGATCGGATCAACGCGGCATAACTGAGTGATTCGTCCGAGAGCACCTACTACCAGCATCATGACCAAAAAATCCGCCACGCCTCGGCCGACCCGCAGCGGTACGGCCGCACTTACCGCCGACTTTTTGCGCGATAGCGCCACGCAAATCGCCGCCAACGGCGATCCCGATTTTTTTGCTTCGCTGGTGCGTTATCTCGCGCACGCGCTCGCGGTGGACTGCGCCTATATCGCCGAGTTCATCGACGCCTCGACGCCGCGGTTGCGCACGATCGCGCTTTGCATCGACGGCAAGATCGTTAGCAACGTCGAGCGTAATCTGAAAGATTCGCCGGCCGAGCACGTATTGCACGATGGCGTTTGTTTTTATCGCCACGGTATCCGCGTACAGTTTCCGCGCGACACCGATCTCGCGTTGGTACAGGCCGAATCGTATATCGGTATTCCGTTATTCAGCTCGAGCGGTCAGTGCATCGGTCTGCTCACCGCTGTCGGCCGCAAGTCGCTGCCGGACGATCCCGCCGCCGAAACCATCGTGCACATTTTGGCCGCGCGCGCCGCTGCTGAGCTCGAACGTCGGCGTGCGCAAGACCGGGTGTTACGGGTCAATCGATTACTGCGCGCGATGCGCGAAATCAGCAAGATGGTTACGCGCGAAGGTAACGAGGAACGCGTGTACGCCGAGATCTGCCGCTTGCTGGTCGAACACGGCGGCTTTCACATGGTGTGGATCAGCCTGACGCGGCCGTCGGGTCGGATCCAACCGGTGGCACAGGCCGGCATCACCGACGATTATCTCGAACGTCTGCGGTTGCGTTACGACGAGAGCGCCGATGGCCAAGGGCCGACGGTCGCGGCGATTCAAACCGGCCGCTATGCGGTGCATGCCGACCTCGCCAGCGCCACCGGCGAATGGGCCGCGGGTGCGTACGCCCTAGGCTGTCGCTCGTGCGCGGCGTTTCCGCTTTATAAAGGTGGCCACGTCACCGGCACAATCAACATTTACGCCGCCGAGCCGGCGGCGTTTGCCCACGCCGAGATCGATTTATTGGAAAGCTTGGTAAGCGATATCAGCCAGGCGTTGCAACTGCGGCAAGAAGCGTTGGCATTGCACCAGTCGCAGGCGGTGCTGCAAGAAAGTCAGCGCATGTTCACGACGCTGCTCAGTAACCTTCCCGGCATGGCCTACCGTTGCCGCAACGACAAGAACTGGACGATGGAATTCGTCAGCGACGGTTCGCTGGTGTTGACCGGCTACCCGGCGAGCGACTTCATCGGCAATCGCGTGCGCGCTTACAACGACGTCATCGATCCGCTCGATCAGGATCGCATATGGCAGGAAGTGCAAGCGGCGGTCGCGGTGCATCTGCCGTTTCAATTCAGCTATCGCATCCGCACCGCCGACGGCCAACAGAAATGGGTGTGGGAGCAGGGCCGCGGCGTGTTCGCGCCGACCGGCGAGCTGCTCAGCCTCGAAGGATTCATTGCCGATATCACCGAGCGCATGCACGCCGACGACGAGATGCGCAAATTGTCGAGCGTGGTGCACCAGACTGCCGACTGCATCATGATCACCGATCGCAACGGCAACATCGAATACGTCAACACCGCGTTCGAGCAAATCACCGGTTATAGCCAGGCCGAAGCCATCGGCCACAAGCCGAGTCTGCTGAAGTCCGGGCTGCACGACGCCGATTTTTACGAGCGCGTGTGGCAGCGCATTGGTGCCGGCGAGACCGTGTGCGACGTGTTCATCAATCGTAAAAAGAATGGCGAGCTGTACTACGAGGAAAAAACCATCTCGCCGCTGCGCGACGGCAAGGGCGAGGAGGTCACGCACTTCATCTCCACCGGCAAGGACATCACCGACCGCCTGCAAGCGCAGGAGCGTTTGCAATATCTGGCGCACCACGACGCGCTTACCGGCTTGCCCAATCGAGTGCTATTCCTCGATCGCTTGAACCAAGCGTTGATCCGCGCGCACAGCTATCAACGGTCGGCGGCGATACTGTTCCTCGATCTCGATCGTTTCAAGAACATCAACGATACGCTCGGCCACGACATCGGCGACGCGTTGCTCAAGACCCTCGCCGAGCGCTTACAAGAACGTGTGCGCGAGGGCGACAGCGTCGCCCGGCTCGGCGGCGATGAGTTCGCCGTATTGCTCGAAGACATGTTGCATGTCGAGGACGTGTCGATCGTCGCGACCAAGATGCTCGAAGTGTTCGAGAAGCCGTTCGTGATCCAGTCGCACGAGTTTTATCTCACCGCCAGCATCGGTATCAGCTTGTACCCGAACGACGGCGCGACCGCGGCGGCGCTGGTCAAAAACGCCGACACGGCGATGTACCGCGCCAAGGACGTCGGCAAGAACAACTTCCAATTTTATTCCGCCGACATGAGCGCCGCCGCGTTCGAGCGGCTGACGCTCGAAACCAGCTTGCGGCGCGCACTCGAACGTCAAGAATTCGTGTTGCATTATCAACCGCAGATCGAGCTCGCCAGCGGCCGCGTCATCGGCATGGAAGCGTTGGTGCGTTGGCAGCATCCCGAGTTCGGCTTGCTAAGCCCGGCGCACTTCATCAGCTTGGCCGAGGAAACCGGCGCCATCGTCGCCCTCGGCGAATGGGTGATGCGCACCGCCATGATCCAGGCGCAGCGCTGGCGCGATACCGGTTGCAACAGCTTGCGCATGGCGGTCAACGTTTCCGGCCGCCAGTTTACCGAGCCCGGCTTCGACGAGACCGTCGCCGAGCTGCTGCGCGAAACCGGCTTGCCGGCCGACGCCTTGGAAATCGAAATCACCGAAAGCGTGATCATGGCGAACGCCGAGAAAATGATCGAACGCTTGCGCGTGTTGCACAAGATGGGCGTGCACTTCGCGATCGACGATTTCGGCACCGGCTATTCGAGCTTGAGTTACCTGCGGCGTTTCCCGATCCAGACGTTGAAGATCGACAAGAGCTTCATCCACGATCTCACCGAAGACAGCGGCGACGCCGAGATCGCCAAGACCGTCATCGCCATGGCGCGTGGTTTGAAACTGGCGGTAGTCGCGGAAGGCGTGGAGACGCGCGAGCAGTTGCTATTCCTACAAGCGCAAGGCTGCTACGCCGCGCAAGGTTATCTCATCAGCCGCCCGATGCCGGTCGACAAGCTGGGGGAGCAATTGCGCGATGGCTATCGGTGGTTGGGAAATTCCGATCGTTAAGAGAAAATCCTGTCGCTCTTAAGGAGGCCGCGATTGTAGGATGGGCGCAGCCCATCAAGATATGACAACGATGGGCTGCGCCCATCCTACATGGCTTACTAAGTGCCGTTGGACCCAGGACCTAGTGAATCGTTGTCAGCGCCCCCGCAACGCATGCACCAACGAGAGCGCCATCGTAAACACCAACATCGCCCCCGCCTGGTGCGCCGCCGCCAACGGAATCGGCACGACTAATAACAACGTCGCAATTCCCAACCCAACCTGCAACAGCAACGCTGCTAGCAATCCATGACTCACCGCCCGCACCCGCCCCGTTAGTCGCTGCCGCCGTACCGCAAGCCACAAGAGCGGCACAACCACCAACAGCGAATACGCCAACAACCGATGATGAAACTGCACCGTCGCCACGTTCTCGAACACATCGACCCACCACGGCTGCAATGCATACGCACTCTCCGGCACGAACTTGCCGTTCATTAGCGGAAACGTGTTGAACGCAAAACCCGCACGCGTGCCTGCAACGAACCCGCCGGCCAATATCGTGACGAACACCAATCCCGTCACCGCCCAAGCAAACCGCCGCACTCCGCGCGCCGTTGCCGGCGTCACCGCCGCCGGATACAGCAACCCCAGCGCGACCCACCATATATATCCATAAAGAATCGCCGCGAGCCCGAGATGCGCCGTCAGCCGATGCGGGCTGACATGCGGGTTATCCACCAACCCGCTCGCGACCATGTACCACCCAAGCGCACCTTGCAGCCCACCGAGTACGAACAACGTAATAAGTTTTGGCGCCAACGCCCGATCGATCCGCCGCCGTACGAGGAAATAAATAAAAGGAATCAGAAACGCGAACCCAATCATTCGGCCGAGCAACCGATGCGAATACTCGACCCAGTAAATCGACTGGAACCCAGCGAGATCCATGTCGGTGTTCACTTTCTGAAACTCCGGCGTCCCTCGATACTTGTCGAACTCCGCTTGCCATTGATGCGCCGTCAACGGCGGAATCGTTCCCGTAATCGGCTTCCACTCGACAATCGACAGCCCCGAGCGCGTGAGTCGAGTGACGCCGCCGAGCACGATCATGGCGAAGATCAGCGTGGCACAAGCCAGCAACCAGATAGCGACGGCACGGGAGTTTTGTGGGCGAGGGTTAGGCACGTTGGGTTCTCGTAAGGCCATAGTTAACGGAGTTCGGTATATTACCGCGACAACTTAAGGAAGTTGCTGATTTATTACCCCTCTCCCTCCGGGAGAGGGGTTGGGGTGAGGGCCACAACGCCATTTCTCGTTACGCATTTCATCTGCTGCACGTCGTAGAAATTAAATTTTGTTTAGGGGTCTTTTGCAGTTTTTCCGATGATTTTTTGTAGCGGCCCCTTGACGCTCCAAAAATCCCCCGCATAATCTCGCGTGCATAAAAATTAAGCGTAGGGGGAGGGCGTCATAATGCGACAACAACAACGTCGTTTTTCATTCCTCTTCCAATCTTTTCGTTAGTAATTGCCAACGTCGTAGCGTCGCTGCGTACGTTTTATTTGCGATACCCAAAATAAATTTGACGGGGAGTGAGTATGCCGTGTCTTAAGCGGGTGAGTCAGTGGACCACGTTCCATGCTGTCATTAGTGCGATTTTTGCTATCGGCGGTTTACTACTGTGCGCCCCTGCTCGGTCCGATTCTCTCGCCCCGCCAGGCAGCGTATTCACGATATCCCCCGTGAGCTTCGGCAACTTTTACGCCGGTCAATTCACCGACTATCCGCCGGGAACCTCCGCGCTGTCTGTTGACGGAAACATTCCGGGGGCGGCGTTCGCACCTACCGTACAGACTCACATCGACTTTTACTTGGCGACGATGCTGGAGATGCATAAAACTAGCGGGCCCCGTGGACCGTGGACCAGTGTCTCTCAGTTAAGTGATTTCGAATGTTTTTGGTATGTCGGCAGCGGATCGGGTTGTGTTTTTGATTGGTCTTTCACCGACAGTACCGGCACTTACATTATGTCCCGCAACGGTAGCGCCTCCGCCATTGGGTATCAGTTAACGTACACAGCGCCACAATGCCCCG
>JACQFZ010000015.1 GCA_016199745.1 Gammaproteobacteria bacterium | reverse complement strand
TTCCTGAAGTTGATCCGGCAACATACCGCGATGCACATACCCCATATCGCCCCCCATTTTTGCCGAGGCATGAGCAGAATACTGTTTTGCCATTTCAGCAAAACTCGCGCCGTCCTTGATGCGCTGATAAATTTCCTTTTCCTTGGCGACCGCACTCTCCCAATCCTGCTTCGGCGCACCCGGATCTACTTTCAGCAAAATAACCGATAGCCGCTGCCGTGCCGGCTCCGTAAAAAGATCCGGTCTCTTTTCATAATAAGCGCGAACCTCTTCCTTGCTCGGCGCCGGCACCTCATGCAATTTCTTTTCATTCTGCTCATACAGGCTCTTGCGCGTAAGTTGCGTTTTCAGCTCAGACAGCAACCGCTCGCGCTGGCGCTGCCATTCCGGTTTGGCGCTATAACTCGCATCCGTATTGGCCATGATGAGTTTGATGTTCTCCTCCTGCGGCTGAATGCCATTTCTTTCCGCATCTCCTATGACCAGTTCACGCACAATCAGGATATCGGCTATTTCCTTGCGCACCGCATCAGCCTCGTCTTCGGGCGGCTTGGCATGGTAATAACGCTTGCGCATGGTAGCGTTGTACACGTCGCGATAATCGCGGATGGTAATGATCTTGCCGTCCACTTTGGCAAAGTACGGATCAACTGCCCGTATCGCCTGTACCGGCGCAGCACTGGTCGTTTCAGCCTCGCTTCCGGCCCACGTCGGCAGCGCCACACCCGCAGACAAAAGCACCGCCAACACTTGCCCGCCCAACCTGATTGCATTCATACCTGCTCCTCGCAACAATAAATAGCCACAAATTAACACGGATACACTCGAAATGAATCGCATAAAACCCATTCTTCCGACTACCCGGCCCGGTTCGTAAATTGAACACCGGACAGAAGACACATCGCAAAGCGGGAGGTTCCAATTCATCGGTGTTAACTCGAGGCCAATTGCCGTTCTCACGACAACCGGAAACTGACACCTCTCAAAAAAAACGGGCCAGACAGTGTCTGGCCCGCCATTGGTCCAAAGACCCGAAGCTGCTTACTTGTTATGGCAAGTCAAGCAAACCGCGCTACCCGCGTTGGAGATACGCAGGAAGGTTGGGGTTGCTGTATGTGGATCGTGGCAGGAACCGCATTCCACTGTCGGGTTGTCGGTAGCCAGACCGTCGGTGGCGCCGCCGGACACGTTACCATACAGACGCAGACCGGAGGAAGCAGAGGTACCCAGCGAAACCGTAGTCGAGCCGGCTGTAGGAACGTACCACATCGTGTTACCGATGCTGTCGGTCGTAGTTGCAGCGTTGTTGAAGTAGGTGTCGCGGCAGCTAGACGATGCACCGTCAGAACCTACACCGCCGCCGCAGAACGCCATAGCGATCGGGTGGTCGTTGGACAGGTCAGGAGACAGCATGGCCACGGTACCGCCATTGTCGGTCTGGCCCAAGCCCATTGCGGTGCCGTTGGAACCGTTACCTTGCATTTGACCCAGCGCGTTAACTTCACCACCAGCGCCGCTGTCGAATGTAGTAGCAGAAGACCAGTCAGAACCGAAGTTCCAGTTGGAGCTTTGGGCTGCGGTCACACCGCCGGAGCCGCCACCGTCGGTGTTATAACCGTCGGAGCCAGGAGCGTTGATCATGTTGTCCATCGCTTGCGTACCGTCGTGGCAGGACAAGCAAGCCAAAGACATGTGCTTGTTGCTGACAGTGCTGAGCTCGCTGGAGGCGGTATCAGCCTGCATGGTGCCGCTGGAGTATGTGGTGTAGGAAGTGCCAGGCAGGTTCTTGTTCCACAACGGGGCGGTAACACTCATGTTCGCACCGTGGGGGGTGTGGCAGTAAACGCAGATTTCGTCGTTGTTGCTGCCCGATGTAACGTGAATGGCGTTACCTGCGTTAGAGTTCACACCGCCGCTGAAATCGTGCTTGGTGGAACGGATCTGCGCGTTTGCGCTCTGTGTTGCGATCAGCCCGAGAACCAGGGCGGAAGCGACCAACGTGCCTTTACGGTAAGTTGTCTTCATTATGTAAATCTCCTAAAAGTTAATTTGGAAAAACGATCGCTACCCGTTTTACAAGAATTTCAGATTCAGCGAATCGCAAACTTGATTAAGCAGATTGCGTGCCAGTTTGCAAATTCTCTTCACATCCTGCATTTCATTAGGTTCGGATCCTGAGCGCCACCCATCCCAGGCATCCGACCTCTCATTTCCGGGAAATTCATTCCGGGAAATGGCAAAACCTTACTTCTGGCCATCCTCTTCGAGCTTGTCGTCTTTCATCTGCCCAGCCTGGGCCGCTGCAGCAGGCTCATCCTTGGGGGCGGCCGTTTTGGCCGCATCCCCGGCCGCGAAGACTTTCCTGAGGCCGACATACCCCTGATCTTCCGGCAAACTGTATGGCCGGAATATTTCCACCTTGCGCCAGAGCTGGTCCACCACATAAATACGCCCGTCTTCATCCACGGTAATGCCTGAAGCCAGGCCGTATTTGCCAACCCCGTCCTTGTTGGTGCTGTTCTCTCCGACAAACATCAGCAATTGTCCTTCCGGAGTAAATATCTGGAAATTGCCAAACACCGTATCGATCACGTAAACATTGCCATCCGGGCCAACCGCCATTTCCTTGGGGCGCGCAAAACTACCCAACTCCTTGCCCACCGCTCCGAAGGTGCGCAAGAATTTCCCGTCATGGTCGAAAACCTGTATGCGGAAATTGGCCCCGTCTACCACATACAACTCGCCATTCTTGCCTATGGCCAGATCTCTCGGGAGGTTGAATTCGCCAGGACCACTGCCGCGCTTGCCGAAGTCAAACAGGTGTTCACCTGTTTGGGCATTGAACACATGTACCCGGTGATTGTCCGACTTGACCCCGCCGATTTCCACGATATAGAGACGGCTTCCGTCTTTCTCCACCGTAACACTCGCCACACGGTCAAAGTCTTCCTTGTCCGCTACCTTGCGCAGGAATTTCCCGTCGAAGTCGTATACCAGAACAAATTTTTGCGTAACATCGAGCACATAGACATTCCCGCTGCCATCCACGTCCAGCCCCATGGGCTTCTTGATATGCCCCGGCCCCTCTTCTGTGCCTATGGTGAAATACCGATGCCCGGGGGCATCAAACACCCCGATCTCGCGGCGAGCCGTATCCGAAACAAAAATGCGCCCTTTATGCACAGCCACAGCATAGGGCTTGCCGAATGGCTTGCTGCTGCGGTACACGCCGGCAAACTTTGCCTTCAGGATTTCTTCATCTGTCGCCGGAACCACATCAGCACTGCCGCGCAGAGTAAATTCATATGCGAATCGCGGCTCGTCGGGCGGCTCCGGATAAATCAGTTTGTCCTTGGCCGCCTTGGCAGCATCAATGCCTGACGAACTCACCGCAACGCATCCCGCCAATACCAGCGATATAATGCAGCCCAATAGCATCCATAGGCCACGCCCAGAAAAAAGTTTGCCTCGCATCATCATGCTGTCTCCAAATATTACCCAATAAATTCCCAGCCACCTTCTCAGCTTCTCGCGGATTAGATAGAATCCACTCCGGATTGCCCACATTACACCGGGTCGGAATTCTACGCCAATCTTTTCTGTCCGGGCAATGAACCTCATTCAAGGAAAATTTGTACATGAACATATCCCGCTTGATGCGCAGCCCTCTTCAGCCAACGGACGCCTTGCGAGCCTGCCTCGCCTGGACATTTAGCCTGTGGGTAGCATGCTGCGGCGCTTCCTCGTCCGCTTTGGCCGATGATCGCCAATTCAAATCAGAAAATGCAAAACCAGAGGAAATCTTCCGCCACTCCTGCGCTGTCTGCCACGGCGAAAGGGGTAACGGCCAAGGCCGCGCCAGCAACAACCTGAACCCGCGACCACGCGACTTCACCCAGTCATCCAACCTGACGCGCGAGGCCATGATCAATGCCGTCACTTACGGCAGACCCGGCACCGCCATGATGTCCTGGACCAGGAAATACAGCCCGCAACAAATTGAAGGCGTGGTGGATTATATTCGTGGCCGCTTTATGCTGGTGGCATTGGATCCTCACATCGAAACGGGGCGTGCGGTATATGGGCACTTCTGCCAGGTTTGCCACGGTGACCGTGGGCAAGGTGTAAAATCCGCTGCCGACACGCCACGCGACTGGACCGTCCCCAAGGTTATTATGAATTTCACACGCGAGCGCATGATTGCCGCAGTTGCTCAAGGCAAACACGGCGCCACAGTCAGCGCCGGCTTCTCCGACAAACTTTCTGCGGATCAAATGAGTGCGTCTGTGGATTACATCCGCAGAGTGCTGCTACCGGCCCTCGCCGAACGCGATCAGGACAAATCCCCCCCGACTGCTGCACAACCCGCCAGCCCCAGCCCGCAGCAAAATGCTCCACTCCCCGCCGCCAAAAGCGCCTCGGCCCAAGCGGACATGAGCCTGCCCTTGCCCAAAGGACTGGTCGGCGACATCAAGCGCGGCGAGAAGTTTTTCATGGGCAACTGCGCCACATGTCACGGCAAACTGGGCAACGGGGAAGGTCCGCGCGCCTTCTTCCTGAATCCGAGCCCGCGTAATTTTCATGACGCTTATTCGCATACCAACCTCAATCGTCCTACGCTTTTTTCTGTAATCACCACGGGCAAACCGGGCACCGTCATGCCGGCATGGGGCAAGGTGCTTTCCGAGCAGGAAATCGCCAATGTCGCAGAGTTTGTGTTCCAGACTTTCGTTCAAGCGAAAAACTAACGGACTCAAGCCGACGATCACCCGTGGCTTGAAGTTTTTTATGCTACGCACGGGTGGCCTCCGCATCTACTGCGCGATAAAGGTTAACCTGACAATTTGCCCCATCGCAGCCTCATGAGTTTTCCGGCTCTGGGGCTGCGCCTGCAATATGCCACCCGGCGGAATATTTTAGGAAGATTCCTCAGTCTTGAAAAAAACCAATGACCGCCGCCACTTCCAGGCAACCAGTCTACTTGCCCAAGCGCAGGCACTAAGCCAGACAGGCAGACCAGGCGAGGCATTGGTCGCTTTAAACCGTGCGCTGGAAATCAGGCCCGATTTTGCCGAAGCGCTTAACGATCAGGGAATCGTGCTTGCCAGACTCATGCGCTTTACCGAAGCGTTGGCCCGTTTTGACCGGGCATTGGCGCTCAAGCCCGACTTCGCTCTGGCGCACAACAATCGCGGCAACACGCTGCAATGCCTGCGCCGCCACAATGAAGCGATTGCCAGCTATAGCCGGGCTCTGGCACTTAATCCGAATTACGCTCAGGCCCACAACAACCGCGCCAATTCCTTGCAGGAACTAAGGCGCTACGAAGAAGCAATAAACGGCTATGCGCAAGCCTTGAGGCTGAAACCCGATTACCCCCTCGTTGGCGGAGCCATCCTGCACACAAAAATGCAACTCTGCTCCTGGAGCGATCTGGACAAACTGGTCCAGTCCATCGGGAGCGAGATAAGCGCAGGAAGAATGGCCGCCCACCCCTTCACCCTGCTGGCGCCGCCGTTTTCACCATCGCAGCAACGCAAATGCGCAGAAATCTATACCCGGCAAAAATTTCCCGCACTCGCTCCCCTGAGTTCGAGTACGCGATATTCCCACGACAAAATTCGCATCGGCTATTACTCCTCCGACTTCCACAATCACGCGACGGCATACCTGATCGCGGAGCTGTTCGAACGGCATGATCGCTCGCGTTTCGAGGTAATCGGTTTCTCCTGCCAACGCTCGCCCAACGACGCCATGCGACAGCGCCTGACCGCCGCATTCGACCGCCTGCTCGACGTCGGCGACCAATCCGATCACGATATTGCGTTGCTCTCACGGCGCATGGAAATAGATATTGCGATAGACCTCAAAGGCTATACAACCGAAGCCAGAACCGGTATTTTCGCGCACAGGCCCGCATCCATCCAGGTTAGCTATCTGGGCTATCCCGGCACGATGGGAGCGGACTATATTGATTACCTGATTGCGGATGGCACAGTAATCCCGGAAAGCCATCGGCAATATTACAGCGAGAAAATAGCCTGCTTGCCACACTCCTATCAGGTCAATGACACCAAAAGGGCGATTGCAGAACGCGTGTTTACGCGCAAAGAAGTTGGCCTCCCCGAAAATGGCTTTGTGTTTTGCTGCTTCAACAACAACTTCAAGATCACGCCCGACTTGTTCGACATCTGGATGCGGCTGTTGCAGCAAGTGCCGGACAGCGTCCTGTGGCTGTTTGAGGGCGATGCCGGTGCGGCAAAAAATCTGCGACGCGAAGCTGCAAATCGGAAAATATCTCCGGAGCGCCTGGTCTTCGCCCAACGTTTGGAGTTGCCTGAACACCTTGCGCGCCACCAGTTGGCAGATCTATTCCTGGATACGTTTTATTGCAATGCCCACACCACCACCAGCGATGCGCTGTGGGCCGGATTGCCGGTGCTGACCTGCCTCGGAGAGACCTTTGCCGGCCGGGTCGCAGCCAGCCTGCTCAATGCCGTCGGCCTGCCCGAACTGGTCATGCGCAGCCATGCGGAATATGAAAAGCGGGCATTGCATCTGGCTACGCATTCCGCTGAGCTTGCCGCGCTCAAGAAGAGGCTCATGGCAAGCCGGAACACATGCCCTTTATTCGACACGCAGCTTTTTACCAAACACATCGAAGACGCTTATGTCCAGATGTGGCAACGCCATCAGAATGGGCTTGCGCCCGATCATATTCGCGTTGAACCTGTGCCTGAAATGAGCGACTAACCAGACTTATGAAAAAAATTATTCATACCTGGCGGTTTATCATTCTCGTGCTCAGCATAGGTGTCTTCAGCCCGGCTACTCGTGCTGCGGACTTGCCCCCTGCAAAATCCGGCAATGAGCAGCTTGAAGCCGGGCGCAAGATATACAATTTTCGCTGCTACTTTTGCCACGGCTATTCCGGCAACGCCAAGACCGTGGCGGCCAGCTTTCTCAATCCCAAGCCGGTAGATTTCACCCGCGCCGACCCGGCCCGGATCACGCCGGAATATGTCGTCTCGGTGCTGCGCAACGGCAAGCCCGGCACAGCCATGCAGCCGTTCCGCAGCGTCCTGTCTGACAAGGATATGGAATTGCTCGCCGCCTTCGTGGTGGATGAATTCGTACAACGCAAAGCACCCAACACCTATTACCACACACCGGAGAACGGCTGGCCGAATCACCAGCGTTATCAGGCAGCATTTCCGTTCGCCACGGGCGAAATTCCTTCCAACCGCCCCTGGGAAGAATTAAGCGCAGAACAGGCGCGCGGCAAACGCTTGTTCCTGGCCAGTTGCGTGATCTGCCATGATCGCGGCGGCCACAACGAAGCCGCATGGGAGGCGACCCCGCTGTCCTATCCGCGCAATAATTATTCCCCGTCCGCCCCGCCGCCCACACTCGACGCCATGAGCAGCGCCAGCCCCTATCTGCTGCACGAGGTCGCACCCAAAATCGCGGACTTGACCGAGCAGGAACGCAATGGGGAGAAATTATTCCAGGGCAATTGCGCGTTCTGCCATGCCGCCGATGGCACCGGCAAAAACTGGATAGGCAGCTTTCTCCAGCCGCATCCGCGCAATCTGCGCGACCCCGCATTCATGGAAACCATGACGCGCACGCGCTTGTCTGCGACCATACACGAAGGGCTGCCAGGAACGTCCATGCCCGCATGGAAATCCGTGTTGAACGAAGATGAAATATCCGCCATAGTTGCTTATGTAGCCAAGGCCTTCCACCCCTTACCCGATTGATGCATCTCACAAGGAAATGAATATGAGCGCCACTATAAGAATCCTGTTTGTTGCCGCATTGCTCTCGCTGTCCGGTTGCGCAAGCCGCGTGTGGATACCCGATTGGAAAGAGACCGCCTCGATCAACATGCCGCGCGCAGGCACGGCATCGTTCCGCATAAAAGACAAACTTTATCTGGTCGGCGGGGTAGGCGGCACAGGCCGCGACAATTTCCTGAAGACCACCGAGTACGCACAAATTCACAAGGATGGAAGTCTCGGCCCGTGGCAACCCGGCCCCAAGCTGAATGAAGAGCGCGGCTTCTTTGATGCGATCGTGCATGGCGATTATGTCTATGTGGTCGGCGGCGGCAATGGAGATTTCGGACATCATTTGCTGAAATCGGTGGAACGCGCACGCATCCAGCCGGATGGCACGATAGGAAATTGGGAGGCCGAGAAAAACGGCATGGTAGTCGCCCGCCGTTGCAGCAAGCTCATCGCCACCGACAAGGCGGTCTATACATTTGGCGGGTTCGGCGGCGTATTGCTGGACAGCGTGGAGTCCGCCGAATTCCAGCCCGACGGCAGCCTGGGTGAGTGGAAGCTTGAGCCCAACGTGATGACCATGCAGCGCTACGTCAACAGCGTAAAAAAGGAAGGCGATGTGTTTTTCGTGGTCGGCGGTCACGATCAGGGCAAGGGCATCGGCATCACCGATGTGGAATGGTCGAAGCCGACACAGGATGCCACTCTGCAAAAATGGCAGGCGGCAACACCGATGCAACAAGGGCGCTATGCGCTTTCCACTGCCTCTTACGGCGATTATATGTATGCCATCGGCGGTATCTCCGGCGCGGAATATCTGGATAGCATAGAGCTCACCTCGGTCAACCAGAATGATGGGCAACTCGCACCGTGGCAAATCATCGCCCATCTCGACCAGCCACGCGCCTTCTTCAGCGTACTGGATGACAATGAACGGCTGTATATCATCGGCGGCACCAATCGTGACGGTTACATTTCCAGCGTGGTTTATGCCGACCGCGACGCGAAAGGCGGGATAGGTTATTGGGGCAGCAAGGAGGAAGCCGCAGCGGCAAAAATACGCATCGCCGAACGCGAGGCGAAGAAAGCGCAGTTACCCAATGAAGGCGTAGCTAGGGCAGTGCTCCAGACGCAAGCCTACACCTACGTCAGGGTAGACAACCGATATGAGGGGCTGATCTGGCTGGCTGGCCCCAAGATTGATGACTTGAAACCCGGAGACCGCGTGGCTTACAGCAAAGGGGTCAACATGACGAACTATTACAGCAAGGAATTGCAGCGTAATTTCTCGCTGGTCATATTTGTCGGCCAGATGCAGAAAAAATAAACCGGCCAGTCAGAATACGGTTCAAATCCTGAATCGGAATAATCGCCAGAACTTATTCCTTGCTTCACAGGAATAAGTCGTCAGCGTATGCGCCTGAGATAACCATCGGGTGCGACGCTGGCCATGATCTTGTCTTCGATACTCTTGTCGATCTCGAATTCGGGGTGCGTCTTTAGATATTCATGCACGGCCGTCTTGGGATTATCTCCCTTGCCCCATGGCCGGTCCGGATACATATCCTCCGGCAGGTCTTCGATCACGGTATCGAACACGACACAATAACTTCCGATGCTTACCAGCGAGGCATAAGCATCGAGTTCCGCCAGCGCATGCTGGTACGTGTGGTTTGAATCGAGGCATACGAGAACGCGCCGACATCCCTTCGCCATCTCATGCACTCGCGCAACGATCTCCGGCGCGATGGACGAGCCCTGGATCATGTCTATGCGATTGGCCATCGGATGGGCTTCGATGGCGGTGCGATTGTGGGCGCGGATGTCAATATCGAGTCCGATCACCCTGCGCTGCGGCCTGGCAGGGTCGAGCACCTGCCTGTTCTCCACCGCATCGCAATAATCGAGCAAGGCCAGCATGGAAGCGCTCAGGATGAGTGAGCCGCCGTGGGCGATTCCGGTTTCAATGATGAGATCCGGCTTGACCGCCCAGATCAGCTCCTGCATGGCAACCATATCCTGCGGATACTGGATGATGGGACGCCCTAGCCAGGCAAAGTTGTAGGAGTATTGGGCCTTGATGGATTCGAGCATGAAACGCTCAGAAGCCTGCTTTAAGTCCTGATTCGCGCCGTTCTGGCCGATACGCGCTGTCACTTCATCCTGGAATGTCATGTTGTTTTTCCGTAGTTACAAGCCAAAATTTTCAGAAAGCGATTATACCCATGATGGCTACGCAACGAGTCACCTCGCCACACAGAGTTCATCTATGGACATGACCAGGCAGTTCGCAGGCGCGATGGCCGCAACCTCGTTCTTGTATTTTCTGCTGGAGACCAGGATGGTTCCCGGCGCAATGTCCGCCAGCCTGTCCGGTGCAACAATCTCCTGTCCGAACGGCGGCACGAATGAACCCTGCTTCGCCTGGCTCATGTCCACAACAAACGGGATCAAAGACAGATCCGCCTGACAGAAGCCAAGAAAGTCGCCCCCACGTCCGCCGACGCCCCACAGGACTATGGGCTGCGGCAGCGCGGATATTTTATGCCTCACTTGTTCCAGCAGTTCCTGCCCATCGAACATCCAGGCCGCACTGTTTTTCCTGCCCCAGATACTCAGCCACTCCCCATCGTAATAGTCGCTCACTCGCTCGATCGAGATCCCATGCTTGCCAAGAAGACGGGACAGCGACGACACCGTAAACAGATTCGAATATTCCGGATACAGGGAAAAGATGTCGCGGTCACGCATCAGCCGGGAAGCGTTGGTGATCTCGCAATACACCAGTCCGCGATCGACAAGCGCAGCGCTGGCAGCGCGCACAAAATCTTCCAGTTGCGGAATCTCTTCCAGTGTATGGCGCAGGATCAGCACATCCATTTCCGGCTTCCCGGAATGCGTCCAGTATCTGCGCTGTATGAATGCATCCGCGTTGTCCGGCGCCGCAGGATCGTATCCCTGCAAATTAGAATAGCCGCTCCGGTTGAGCAAGGCGAGCAACTCGCCCCTGCCGCAGCCGATCTCGACGATCCTCGCCGCGCGGTCTTGCATGGCATTTTCAATTTCCGCCGCGACATCCTGGAGATGGGCCATGGCGACGCGGGACGCGGTCTGATCATTGTTGTACCGGGGATCGAACTCGACTTGCCGATCTTTGCTGATACTGATGTGCTGGCAGGTTTCGCACCAGGCATAGCTCGCTCCGGTTGCCGGAAACTGCCTGGCCTGCTCGCCCGTGGCACAAAACCGGTTCTGGATAGGAGGGACAGCACCCAGCTTCAAAAACACCGGACTGGGCGAGCCGCACACATTGCATTTCGATTCCATCGCGCTCCTCGCCTAGCGGCCAAGCATTCCGGCCAGCACCGACACCACCCGATCCATCTCCGCAGCGGTCAGGTCATGATACGTCGGCAGATTGAGCGCGCGCGGGTACAGGCCGTAGCTCACGACATGCTCCGGCTGACGTTCGAACATGGGCAGCATGCTTAACGGCCAGAAAAATACCCGCCCGTCTATCTCGTCCGCCTTGAACGCGGCAAGTATCGCCTCGCGGTCGAATTCCGTTCCGGCATCGGCCACAATTGTCGGCATCCAGTAGCCGTTCACCGTGCCTTGCGGCTCCGGATTCATCTGCAACGGCAAATTGCGCAAACGCTCCGCATAGTATTCGAATATGCGCCGCTTGCCCGCGATGAGCTCATCTATGCGCTCCATCTGCGCGCAGCCGATGGCGGCCTGTATGTTCGACATCTTGTATTTGAAGCCCACCACATCCGGCCAGAATTGTTTCGTCTGCCCGCGCGCACGGCCATGGTTGCTCAGAGTAAGCACCTTCTCATACAGCGCCTCATCCTGCGTGACGAACATGCCGCCTTCGCCAGTGGTCAGCGTCTTGGTGCCGTGAAACGAGAACGTGCCGAAGGCGCCCAGAGCTCCCGCACGTTTGCCGCGCCACTGTGAGCCTATGGCTTCGGCCGCATCTTCGATCACCGGAATGCCGTACTTCTTGCCGATGGCGAACAACGCATCCAGCTCGCACAGGTTGCCATACAGATGCACGGCGATGATCGCCCTGGTGCGCGGAGTGATGGCGGCCTCGATCTTCGCCGGGTCTATGCACCAGGAGTCGGGCAGCACGTCCACGAACACCGGTCTGGCGCCCAGATAGGTGATGGGCGCGGCGGAGGCAATCCAGTTGGTATCGCCGAGTATCACTTCATCACCCGGCCCCACGCCCAGCGCGGCAAGCCCCATGTGCATCGCGCCGGTGCAGCTCGACGTGGCGATGGCGTAGTTCACGCCGAGATGTTCGCGGAACAAATTCTCGAAACGTCCGATATATTCGTAGCAGCGCTCGCCCCAGCCATGGGTCGCGGCATCAGTGGCGTAACGGATTTCCAGTTCGGTAATCGACGGCTTGGTGTAATGGATGCGGGACATGGATCGCTCTCAAATGACTTTCAATTCCGGTACAGCCACAAAGAATCTCCCGCCCCATTCCCGCACGCAGGCTTGCTGGGATACGACTTCATCCGCGATGTTCCACGGCAGAACCAGCACCACATCGGGTTTGCGTTCACGCAATGCTGTGGGCGGCAAAACAGGAATGTGTGCGCCGGGAAGATATTTCCCTTGTTTGGAAGGCGCCGCATCGCAAACATAAGACAACAGATCCGGCTTGATCCCGGCATAGTTGAGCAGGGTATTACCTTTGGCCGCAGCGCCGTAAGCAGCGACAGATTTACCGGCGCGCTGCTGCTCGATCAGGAAAGCTACCAGATCGTTCTTCACCCGATCTGCACGCGGCTGGAAATCGCGATAGACATCAAGCGCTCTCATGCCACGACGCGCTTCCTCGTCAAGCAGGTGCTTCACCGCCTCTGCTGTGACCCGCTCATCGCCGCCATGGCAACCATAGATGCGCAGGCTGCCGCCATGGGTGGGCAACTCTTCCGCATCAAACACCCGCAAACCCGCAGCGGCGAATATGCGACATACCGTGTACAAGGACAGGTAGGAAAAATGCTCGTGATACACGGTGTCGAACTGGGTATGCTCGATCAGGCGCATGAGATGCGGGAACTCCAGCGTGATCGTGCCACCCGGTTTGAGCGCTGCCTTGAGACCGGCGGTGAAATCGTTGATGTCCGGCACGTGGGCATAGACGTTATTGCCCGCAATGAGATCGACCTGCCTGCCTTCGGAGGCAAGGCGTTTGGCCAATGTCGTGCCGAAGAATTCGCGCAGCACCGGGATGCCGATATGCTCGGCCGCCGCCGCCGTGCTGGCCGTGGGTTCGATACCCAGGCAAGGGATCCCTGCCGCTACAAAATTTTTGAGCAGATAACCATCGTTGGATGCCACCTCGATGACCAGGCTATCCTTGCCCAGCCCGAGCCGGGAAATGATCATCTGCGCATAACGCGCGGCATGCTCCAGCCAGCTTTGCGACACCGAAGAAAAATACGCGTAATCGTGGCTGAACAATTCATCGGCTTGCGCATAATCTTCGGTTTGCACCAGCCAGCAATGTTCGCAAACGTGAAGCTTGAGCGGGTAGTAACGCTCCGGCTTCCGCAGGTCTGCGGCACCGAGATAGGCATTCGACGGCGGCGCGAAACCAAGATCGAGGAAAACATGTTCCAGCGGTGTGTGGCAGTGACGGCAGTTCAAACAAAAACCCTCGTTATTATTTCGCCCTGGCGCCGGGCTTGATCAAGCTCGTTCAGCTTACCTGCGCATACAGCATTTTTCAATCGACCGTAGCGCATCACATCTGGCGCAGTCCAAACAGATCCAGTCTTTTTCCGATTTCGGCACCCTGCGCAGAAGAAATATGCGGCCCGATAGGCAGGCTCAACACCGTATCCGCCAATCGCTCCGCCACCGCAAAATCGCCCCGGCCATATCCAAGTTGCACGTAGGCCGGTTGTAGATGGGGTGGGACCGGATAATGAATCATCGAGCCGATGCCGCCGTCTCCCAGCCACTTCTGCAACGCATCCCGTTCCTCATGACGCACCACAAACAAATGCCACACTGGCTCAGCCCAGATTGGTACATGAGGTAGCGTTAAATCACCCTCTGCCAGCAGCTCCCTATATTCAGCAGCAAATCTTGTGCGCCGGGAATTCCATTCATCCAGACACCGCAGCTTCACGCGCAGGAACGCGGCCTGCAACTCATCCAGACGCGAGTTATATCCTTGTGTCTCATTGTGATATTTCACACGCGAGCCATAATTTCCCAGCACACGTATTCTCGCTGCCAGGCCCTCATCGTTGGTAGTCACGGCTCCACCATCGCCTATAGCGCCCAGATTTTTTCCGGGATAAAAACTGAAGCCTGCCGCATCCCCCAATGCGCCGACCCGCCGCCCCTTATACCTCGCACCATGCGCCTGGGCAGCGTCTTCAATCACCTTCAACCCATGTTTTTTTGCGATTGCGTTGATCGCATCCATGTCCGCAGGCTGCCCATACAAATGCACGGCGATGATAGCCCTGGTGCGCAGGGTGATCGCGGCTTCTATGCGCGCGGGATCGATGTTATAGGTACGCTCGTCCGGCTCGACCGGAACAGGTGTCGCACCCGCATGGCTGGCCGCCAGCCATGTCGCGATATAAGTATTGGAAGGCACGATCACCTCATCGCCGGCGCCTATGCCATAAGCGCGCAGGATCAGGTGCAATGCATCCAGACCATTGCCCACACCTATGCAATGCCTGCTTTCGCAGTAGCCCGCAAATTCCTGCTCGAACTGCGCCACCTCATCGCCGAGGATATACCAGCCGGAATCCAGCACGCGCTCCAGCGCTTCCCGCAACCCGGCGCGCAATTCTTCGTGAGGCGCTTTCAACTCAAGAAAGGGGATACTCATAAGTTGCGCCTGGCCAAGCTTAAGAACTCTTCGTGATTCCTGATGTAATCAGCTTCATCATAACGAGCCGAAGCAAGCACCATACACACCGCACCCGAGGAAAAATTATCCAGGAAGCTCCACATCATGGGGCAAACATATAGCCCATAATATGAGCGGTTCATATGAAATCGTTGCTGCTGCTGGCCATCGTCAAGCACCACGTCAAAACTGCCCGACATGGCAACGATGAATTGATGCAAGTTCTTATGCGCATGTGCGCCCCGATCAGAGCCACCGGGAACATCGTACAAATAGAAAGCGCGTTTTATATCGAAGGGAATGTGGATCCCGCCTTCAATAAAGCTTAAATTCCCTCGCGGATCGGCTATCTTCGGCAGTTCAATCAGCTTGCAATTTTGAATCCCCATGAGGCTTTCCTGAAAAAGTTTCGCATGTTGATAATGTAAATCTTATTATCCTGCGGCAATAAAATTAGAGCGCCAATTCGTAAAAATCATGCGCCAGCCCACGCCCGCCAAAACCTTCCTTCTGGAAAATCAGGCCCTGGTTAAGATGCCGCCCATCCTGCTCGGTGGATATGCCAAAACTGAAATAATGCCTGCTGGCAAAAACATTATCCAGCAAATGCGCGATGGCACAGTCCAGCGCCCCCACGTCCCGCCCCTCATCGGAACTGGCCAAGTATTGTGTATGCGCCACGCTCCCAAAATCGTAAACGAGCGCCCCTGCCAATAGCTGATTACCGCTGAATGCGCCAAACAAGCGAATCCTGTCCGGGAAACGGCTGCGCAGCAATTGCAGTTCCTGTACGGAATGAACCGGCTTCGCACCGAATCGCGCCAAGGCCGAAGCCAGAAGCTGGTGATAGGCATCGAAGAACTCTCCTTCCCGGATCTCGACGCCATGCTTCACGGCTTTCTGGATTGTGCATTTCCTGGAATCAGAAAGTTTTATCCTGTTTGCCATCCGGACAACCGAGGAAATATCGCGCCGAACAAGCTGGGCACCCAGTCGAAACAATGCATACAAATCCTCTTCTGCCGGGTAGCCATGAAAAATGTGAGGAATTGCTTTATAGCTTAGCGCACGGCACCCCATCTCCCGGTAACGCTCGACAAGCAATCCGAATATTTCCAGGATCTCGGTCGCGTGCAGGCCATCGCCATAGATCAGCCCCGCGTATGTCAATCCGCTATGGCTGATTATCCTGTCTTCAATCCGGTTGCAGGGGAAAATCGCAACAGGCTTCCCGCCCTTTTCCACGATGACTGACTGCTCATCAAAACGGCAGGCGTGATAATCCATGTACTCACGCAGAAACAGGAAATTGCCGTTCTTCGATTTATTTACAACATCATTCCAAATGCTGTGGAGCTTGTCCTGATATTGAGTTAGCGCAAAGTCACTCATACGCCGCCATTAGAAAATCAACGTGCATTTTTTAACAGGTGATACAAAATGTAATCCTTCTCGAACCCGGTCAAGCATTGGTGCACGGGGAAATAATATCCTCCGTTTCCGTAATACTCTGTCGACTCAATGCCCGCATTAACGCACCCGTCCTTGATCTTTGCTCCGTCCACATCTGAAGGCAACCGGGCAATAAAAACACCCGGCACGACATCGTCATCCATTTCAAAGTAGGCATCCATGCGATACTTCTCCAAATGATTGGAGAAGAACTGCCAGTTGTTGCAACGCAAGCGATTCCACTCCGAATGCTTTGCTGCGGCTGACGCCAAATAATTCGCCAGGAATTCCACCCCTTCAGCAGAAAGTTTTTCCGGATTCAATTCATCCCGGATTGAATGACGCGACACAAGAATTCCGCCGAAAGGGATCGGATAATATTTGGGCAAGCTATAGACTGCGAAATCGCCCATCATGCCGACCTTCCCACCCTCGATCCGGGTGCCAACTGCATAAGCGCAATCCTCAATGATCTTGATTCCAGCCTCCGCCACTTCTCGCGGAAGCACACAGGGGAAACCGAATTCATGGATCAGCAGGGCCGCCTTGGTATTATCCTGAAGCTGGCGCGACCATTGGCAGACTTCTTCTATCGTTTCTGTAACACATGAACTGATATAGCTTCCGCCTGTTGTTGTGATTATCAATACGGAATCCCCGCGCTGCACACCTATCGACAATAGCGCCAATCTTATTGCTGCCCGACCACTCGGCAACAGGCTAAAATCATCTCCCCCGTTCAACCAGAATTCAGGGCGCATTAATTCAGAATCACGCGAGCCTCCCGCCCCCCCGGCCTCGAACTTTCCCGAGTTGAACGGAGAAATCCTGATGCAAGGTTTCATGTGCTTTGCAGGATTCATCAATTCAATTGGGTAGTTCATTTTCGCATCAATCCCAGATTCGTCCCAAGCTGCACTCTCAAGGTTAATGGCTGCCGGAGCCACACCATGTCTCCCAAATATTGCGGAATGCCAGCTCCAGACCGCGCGTCATCCGCGCTGGATCGGTGGCCCCTTGCTCTGCCATTCGTTCCCGCAATGATAGGCGTATCTGATTCAGCCGGGGCAAATCCCGGGCAAACTCCAGGGTGCGCGCCACATACTCACCTTCGGACTCAGCCACAAATTCCGGCAAGCCTATTCCAGCCATAATTTCGACACCGGTACGAGAATTCGCATCATGCCCCGCCAAATTAATCACGGGTACTCCCATCCACAAGGAATGAAAAGAGCTGGTACCGCCTCCGAATGGAATCGTATCCAGCGCCAAATCAATCTGATGATGCAACGCAAGATAATCAACCAACGATTTTTTGGGATGCAGCACCAGCCGTTCGGAACTGATACCTTCCTGCGCGAACATGCCTATCAATCTTTCCCGCGTTGCGGCACTCGTCGCATTGCCTAACACTATTCTGGCATGCGGCAAAGCAACCAGTATCTGCGCCCAAAGATGTACCGCTTCCTGATTGATCTTCACCAGGTTGTTCAGGCAGGCAAGGGTAAAGTGACCGTTGCTCAGCGCGGGTAATTCGTTTACAGGCGGACTTTCTGCTGCTGGTTGAAAGGTACGGTATCTCGGCAAGCGCAACAACTTCTCAGAGAAGAATTTCTCAGTCATTTCAGGCGGGTTCAAATAGATGTCGGTAATGAGATAATCCATCGCGGCAAGTCCGGTGGTGTCAGAGTAACCCATCCATGTTACCTGTATCGGCGCAGGTTTCCGGGCAAAGGTGAGCAGGCGGTTTAGCGCGGTATGGCCGGACAGGTCGACCAGTATATCGATACCATCACTGTGAATCTGCTCGGCCAACTGCTCATCCGACAGCTTCACGCAGGGCATCCAGTGATCTGTCACTGCGATGATCCGATCAGTGCCGCTGTCATGCAGCGTGTTGTTGTAGTAACAAAAGACTTCGACCTGGGAGCGGTCATGGGAAGCGAGGATCGGCTCGATGAAATATCCCATCGAATGTTTGAAAAAATCGCCTGAAACATAACCGATTTTTAGACGCTTGCTGGGATCGCGTACATTCTGGTGCGCTGGCCAGAATGGCTTGAGCGGTGCCTCAAATTTTTCCGCGAAGCGCAGATGCTCTGCAAATTTTTCGGAAGGACTGTAAGCACTGGTGTATTGCATCGCCATAAGCAGATTGCTATAGGCCTCGACACAATCCGGCTTGATCGCCAGCGCCGCGCGGTAACTGGCGATAGCCTCGTCCTGCCTGCTTTGCTCCTGGAATATATTTCCGATATGAATATAAGCTTCCATGAGTATCGCCTGGCGATAGCTGGCAATGGACTCATCCCACCGCCCCTGCATTCTCAACACATCCCCCAAGCTGTAGTACGCACCAACCAGACGAGGATTGATGACAAGCGCCTTGCGGTAATGGGTGATGGCCTCTTCCAGCCTGCCCTGATCCAGAAACACGCTCCCCAGATTGTTATACGCCTCCGCATAGGCCGGCTTGATCGCCAGCGCCTTCCGAAAAGCCGCCGTCGCTTCGCCCAGCAATCCACTTATCTGGAGCGCACGCCCCAGGTTGTAGTGGCTCTCCGCTATCCGTGGCCCAGCCGCGATCGCCTTGCGGTAATTCCCGACCGCCATTTCCATCTCGCCCCGCTCCTGCAATACCATGCCCAGACCGTTATACGCTTCCCCAAAATCCCGGCGGTGCAACAGCGCCTGCTCATAACTCCTGGACGATTCCTCCAGCTTGCCCTGCATCCGCAACACTTCCCCCAGATTGTAGTGCGTGTCCGCCAACCTTGGATCAAGGGACAGAACGCGGCGGAAACTCTCCGCCGCTTCCTCCAGTCGGCCCAGTGCCTGCAACGCCACACCCAGGTTGCCGTGCGCTTCGATCAGGCCCGGCTTGAGCTCGACCGCGCGACGATAGCTGATTACCGCCTCTTCCAGTTCGCCTGCCACCAGCAGTCTGTTCCCCCTCTCATAGTGCGCTCCGGCGTCTCCCCCTTCACGCATCGGCCCGGAGCTGCCCACCGCCCCCATGCCGGCCTTCCCTCCCGACACAGTCACGCCCGATTGCGACCGTGACTCCGGCACATTGCCCTCCCCCACCGCAAGCTTGTATGGCCCCGCCCGGTGCGATTGCAACCCAGAACCCCAACGGCTTCCCTTGCGACCGTCCCCTTCACTCATGACCGCACCATGCCCGCCACATGCCCCGGTACGCCGACTCCACAGAGCGGGCGAATGCGGGTTCGTCCATCAGAAGACTGCCCCGCAGCCGCCCGCGAAGTCCGGCACGGATCGCGGACAGCTCGCCCAGGTTCACAGCCAGCGATTCCGCCTTCTCCACATACTCCTCTTCCGTCGCAGCGATCCATTCAGGATGCCCCACCCCTCTCAGCATGGATGACCCGATGCGGCCCACTGACGGGCGTGCCGCCAGGGTGACATACGGGACACCCATATACAAACTCTCCATCAGCGTTGTGCCCGAGTTGTGCGGAAAACAGTCCAGGCCTATGTCTATCTTCCTAAACACGTCCCACGGCGGGCTGTCGTAGCCCAACATCAATCTCTCCTCTCCGATCCCGTGGCTGGCAAATTGTTCACGTATATCCGACTGGAGGCTATCAAGCTGAAAATTGCGGCTATTGATTATCAAGCGGGAAGTGGGCAAGCGTTCCAAAATTTTCGCCCACGTGCGGATCACCCGATGATTGATCCGTATCGAGCGCGACAACGAGCCGAACGTGATCACTCCGCTCCGCTCCGCCGGCAACGGGCCAGGCTCTCCCATCCCCTCCGTCGGACGATAGGCGGCAAATACCGGCAGCCGCACGATCCGCTCGGAAAACAAGGACTCACATCCTTCCGGCGTGAATGCTCCATCACCCAGAAAATAATCCATCGCCTCCAGACCCGTCGTGTACCCATAACCCATCCACGAAACCTGGATCGGCGCAGGCTTGCGCGCAAATACCTGGAGACGGTTGCCGCTGGTATGTCCCGCCAGATCAACCAGTATGTCTATCCCGTCATCCCGGATCAGCGAGAACAGGCCTTCGTCACTCAGGCCAACCGTGTTCTTCCAATGATCCACATACCCTTTCAGAACCGTGCTGACCTCGTCTTCCACCGCAACCTGCGCATAGGCAAACACTTCGACCCGCGCTTTGTCGTGCCGGGACAGCAACGGCTCTATAAAGTGGCGCGCCGAGTGCTTCCTGAAATCCGGCGAAACATAACCCACTCGCAAACGACGATCAGGATCGCGCCCGTTCGCATATCCACCTCCCTCTCTCAGAGGGGCAGCATGAAATTTATTCCAGCGCTGGTACTCCGCATAAATGGCTTCAGCTGGCAGATCCGGATGGTAATTCAGGCAGAAGAGGAGATTGCTGTGCGCTTCCGCGTAATCCGGCTTGATGACAAGCGCCTTGCGGTAATGGGTGATGGCCTCTTCCAGCCTGCCCTGATCCAGAAACACGCTCCCCAGATTGTTATACGCCTCCGC
>JACQFZ010000014.1 GCA_016199745.1 Gammaproteobacteria bacterium | reverse complement strand
TCTGTTTTAGGCAACGACGCCGAGTACCTGCCGATTGATGTAGAAGGAGAAGCATCCGGCTCGTGGTATCTCCTTAATACGCTCCACGTGCCAAACGATGCGATCGACTACGACAAAAGCCACTACTTCACCATGTCAACCGGAGATCGTATCCTGACACGTCCTGTTTTTGTCGATCAAAAAATCCCCAACGATCGGATATTCGTTTATCCAAATTCCTATAATAGGATTGGAGTGAAGGGCGACTTCCTCAAAGAACTTGTATTTGCCCATAAGCTGACGGGCTTGCGGTTCGATCCGTGCGAGACTGTGAAAGACGATCCAATTCCCCAAGGCGTTGTAAGATAGGTTGCAACCATACGGGGCGTCCGAACCCATCGCGTGCCCCAATTTTTTTACCCTCACACAGAAAAAAATGATCAACTTATTTTCCCGCGGTGCCTTAGTGCAGCTCACACCGATAAATAAATATACGTCACAGGAATGGAAGAGCGGCAAGCGGGATAAAGAGTGTTGAGTAGTTAATACCCCGCCGATTTCCCGTTTGCTCTTTACGGGTAGCCGTTCGAGCCTGCCTCTTCCTCATTCTTTATAAGTTATTTGCAAGAAATCTACTACCTGCCTTCGATTCGTGATGTTCAATCCCACATTGTTCAGCTCTTTGCGTGAGTACCAGTAGGGGCTTAGTCGCGTTTCTCTCGGCGGGTTCTTTCAAGTTCCGTAAATTGATCTAACTCACGCTTCGACTGCACCGAGAGCCGCTGATGCCGATTTGCGGCCATTCGAGTTTTATTTCGGAACGCTCGTGGCATGGCTGATTTGGCGTGCGACAGCGGTGACGGCCAGCGTGGACACTCTTAAAAGAGAGATGGCAAACGGAACGCCCTCGTGATTTTTCCTGAAGAACATAAAGATTGTTCCGAATCTCTGTTTCTCGGAACGGCTTGCGCCACGCGGCGAGACCGTCGAATGGCGCTGGCAGTCATCCTTGTCATGCTCGTCGCCGGTGTCGTTGCGGCTCCCTATGCAGCGACTCCCTGGCGCGTCATTCCCGTGTTCGTGCCGACCTATAACGCGGCGTTGGTCGTGATCGACGTGACTACCGCGTTTCTGTTGTTCGGACAGTTCCGCGAATTACATCAGCGTTCGTTGCTCGTGCTCGCTTGTGGGTACCTGTTCACTACCGTCGTGATAGCGGCGCATGCCTTGAGTTTCCCCGGTGTTTTAGGAGTTCACGGGCTGATCGGCGGAAACCAGACGGCGGCCTGGTTGTGGGTGTGTTGGCACGGCTTCTTTCCATGCTTCGTTGCTGGCTATGCCATCCTTGCTTGGCGTGAGCGTCTACGAGGTACCGTTGAACCCTCCTTGGTCACCCCAGCTCGGCGCCTGAGTGTTATCAGCGCGTTGGCGGCGGTTGCTTTCGCCGGTGTCTGCATTCTGGTCGCTAGAAGCGGCCAGGATCTCTTGCCAGTGTTAATGGATGGGAACCGCCATATTCCCGGAGTTACGCGCCCAATACTTTCTATGGCTTGGTTCGCGACGCTAATCGCCCTGGGCCTTTTGCTTTGGTGCACGCGTGCTCGACGCATCATCGATCTGTGGTTGATCATAGTGCTTTGCATCTGGCTGATCGACACCGCGCTGAGCGGGATCCTCGTCACCGGCCGTTTTCAAATCGGATTTTATATCGGGCGCATCTACAGCCTATTCGCGATGAGCCTGATGCTGGGCGTGCTCCTCAAGCAAACGTTAAAGCTCCATGGCCAGTTAGCGCACGCGCTGCAGGCAGAGCGTAACAATGCGCAACGAGCAACGCAGGCCGAGGCGCAAGTACGAGCGAGCGAGGCGCAATTGCAGACGTTGTTCAGCGAGGTGCCGCTCGGCGTTTACCTGGTCGACGCCGACTTCCGCATTTGCCAGGTCAATCCGACCGCACGGCAGGTCTTTCATAATATTCCGGATCTAATCGGTCGCGACTTCGGCGAGGTGATGCATATCCTCTGGCCGCCGGAATATGCTACAGAAATCATCCAAAAATTCCGGCGCACACTCGAAACCGGGAAACCGTACTTCGAGCCTGAGCGTATCGAGCAACGCCGCGATCGCGACGCGACTGAATATTGCGAATGGCAGATCAGTCGGATCCCGCTACCCAACGGGCGTTATGGCGTGGTTTGTTATTTTCGCGATATCTCTGCCCAGGTGTTCGCGCGTCAGGCCATCGCCGCATCCGAAGAAGCGCTACGCAACAGTCAGGCGCGATTGCGGATCGCCATCGATGCGGCGCAACTGGGAACGTGGGATTTGGAGCTCGATACTTACGAGAGCACCGTCTCGCCGAGGATGGCGCAGATCATCGGTCTGCCACCGGGCCAGACCCGCGTCGAAAAGCACGAGTGGGTGAGCCTCCCCGAGGAAAGATCGCGTATCGAGGCGGCACTGGCAGCGGCCAGCGCGCGTGGCGCTCCGTTCGAGCTTGAGTTCCGGTTCGTGCCAAGGGGTGGAACTGAGCAGCGCTGGCTTCATTCGTGGGCCACGGTGGTGAAGGATGCCGCCGGCAAGCCGCTGCATTTTCTGGGCGTAGCAATGGACGTCACCGCGCGCAAACGTGTCGACGAAGCGTTGCGCGAAAGCGAGGCACGCTATCGATCGTTGTTCGAATCGATTGACGAAGGTTTCTGCGTGATCGAGGTCATCTTCGACAAAGCCGGCAAGCGGCCGCTCGACTACCGTTTTCTAGAAGTAAATCCAGCGTTCGAGCGACATACCGGGTTGGTCGATGCCGTCGGTAAGACCATGCGTTCGCTGGCGCCGGCGCACGAGCCCCACTGGTTCGATATCTACGGCCGGGTTGCACTTACTGGCGAGCTGGTCCGCTTTCAGAATTCCGCCGGTGCATTGGGCGATCGCTGGTTCGATGTCTGTGCCTTTCGCATCGGTAACGCCCAACAACGGCGGGTGGCTGTTATCTTCACCGACATTACCGAGCGCAAGAACGCGGAGGCGGTGCTGCACCGCGACGCCATGCTGCTGGCGAACGTACGCGATTCGGTAATCGTCACCGACTTAGACGGCATCGTGACGTTCTGGAACGACGGCGCGACCAAGTTGTTCGGATACGAAGCATCGGAAATGCTCGGTCGTCCGTATGCCGACCGCCAGCCCGAGCCGTTGCGTACGGAAACGCGCCTGCGGATTCGACGCATCGCCAAGGGCGGCGACGAATCCGAGGGCGAGTGGCTAAGTTACCGCAAGGACGGATCGCCGGTCTGGATCCACGCGCATACCCGCCGCATCAACGACGCCGCCGGCAAGCCGGTCGCGATTATGGGGTTGGCGCATGACATCACCGAGCGTAAGCACACTGAAGAAGTATTGCGCGAACGTGAGGAGCGGCTGCAGCTCGCACTCGCGATCGAGACCGTCGGCATCATATTTTTCGGCCTCGATGGTCGTATCACTGACGCCAACGAGGCGTTCTTACAAATGAGCGGTTATGGTTGGGAGGAATTGGCAGCGGGTAATGTGTGCTGGGACATGATGACGCCAGCGGAATTTATGCCGGCCTCTTGTAAGGCCGTTGAGCAGTTGAAAACGCTCGGCCGCACGGTTCCGTACGAGAAACAATACATCCGTAAAGACGGTTCGCGCTGGTGGGGCTTGGTCGCCGCTACGCTGTTATCCGACGACGAAGGTGTCGAATTCATCATTGACGTTACTGAACGCCGGCAAGCGGAAGAGGCGTTGAAACAGGCCGATCGCCACAAGGACGAATTCCTGGCGACGTTATCGCACGAGCTGCGCAACCCGCTCGCGCCGATTATGAATTCGTTGAGCATTCTGGAGCTGGCTGGTGAGATCAGTCCCAAGTTCAGCTACCTACTCGATATTATGAAGCGGCAGTCGCACAACTTGGTGCGGTTGGTGGACGACTTGCTGGAGTTATCGCGGATTTCCCGCGGCAGCATCGAACTGCACCCGGAGCAAGCCGATGTTGCCGCCATCATTCGCAGTGCCATCGAAACCAGTCGCCCATTAATCGAGAGTGCGGGCCACCGGCTGACGGTTTTCTTGCCGTCCGAGGTGACAATGCTGGAGGTCGACTCGCTTCGTCTATCGCAAGTTGTGGCGAATCTATTGAACAACGCCGCCAAGTACACCAACCCCGGCGGTCAGATCGTGCTCAGCGTGCGCGAAGCAGATACGCACTTGCTGATTTCGGTGCGGGATAATGGCATCGGTATTCCGGCAGAAATGTTGCCGCGCATCTTCGAAATGTTTGTCCAAGGCGACCGTGACCACAAGCCGTCGCAAGGAGGTTTGGGAGTCGGCCTCAATCTGGTCAAGAGTTTGGTGCAAATGCATGGCGGATCGGTGGAAGCGCACAGCGCCGGACTGGGGAGGGGGAGTGAATTTATAGTTCGCTTGCCGCTTTTAAGGCGACATCCGCAGGCCATTAACGTCGATGACAGGTCAGTCAAGGCGGCGCCAACGGCATGCCGTGTTCTAGTTGTTGATGACAATGCCGATGCCGCCGCTAGTCTCGGCGTTTTGCTGCAAACGATGGGGAATGAAGTGCAGGTTGTGCACGACGGCGCATCGGCGCTGACAGCAGTGGTAAGGCATCAGCCGCAAGTGGTATTTCTAGATCTCGGTATGCCCGACATGAGTGGCTACGAGGTTGCCGAGCGAATCGCCAACAGTCCTGCGCGCGCTGCCATCACGCTCATCGCATTGACGGGTTGGGGTCAAGACATAGACCGTCAGCGTACACAGGCAGCGGGATTTGATCATCATCTCGTCAAGCCGCCCGATATCGCCGTGGTCGAGGAACTGCTTTCGAAGTCGACGACGAAAAATGCGAGCGGCGAGCGTATGCATTAACTCGGTTGGTGCTGGAAAGTGCTGTAGCGACGAAGTTTTTCAATCGCCGGCCATTAATCGGTCAACTTAAATATCAACCACTTACCGAGACGCCTGTTGCGCAGTTTGCACGATCTTTCAGGACCGCGGAGAGCTGATCTCCGCAAAAGTTCCGCGCTTGTCCTCTTCCGCTTCCAATGTGAAAAATTACCGTTTCGTTATTCGCAAATTGGGAGTTGCGCGATAGAAGTCAAAGCCTCCGCCTCCAAGCCAACTAAGGTTTTTTGAAATACCGCCCTGTTCACCATCAACGACTTGCCGGAGTCGGCGTGCACAATGGGTTACCGCTTGAGCACCATTCTCAATACCGATATAGCGCCGAGACATTTTATGGGAGACAGCGGCCGTCGTACCCGATCCTAAGTAGGCATCCAAAACAAGATCATCTGGGTTTGTTGCTATCTGAAGTATTCTAGATATGAGCCCTTCGGGTTTTGGAGTTTCAAAAACCGATTTTTTAGGAAACAACTCTAGTTGATGTTTCTTAGCCGAATCGTTAGTTCCGACTTCCGCGGCAGCCCATAGGGTATGAGGCGTAATGCCAGGACGTGAATCTTTAAGGAATTTCTTCAGTCTTGGAACACCATTACCGTCGCGGCCAAACCAAACGTTGTTCTTACTCATCTCTTCCTTCATCCGGACTTTGTTATATGCCCAGCACCGGCCTAGTGGAGGAGAGTGGCGCTTACCATTTGGCGCAATAATTTCATAAAACTGGCTCGGGGTTGCATGTCCCGCTTGAACATTGGCCGAGACAGACTGCCACGGTCCTCGCGGATCGTTATCTGGATTCTTATACCGATCAGCAACAACACTCGTTATAGGAAGCGGATTACGCCTATCGCGAAAAACACGAGCGTTCTTCGCGTACACAAGCACGTACTCATGGTTGTTCGAAAATACTTTTCGGTTTTCGCGTGTAGTTCTCTGTTGCCAAACTATGGTACTGATGAAATTTTTCCGCCCAAAAATTCTGTCAGCGGCGACCTTCAGATAATGAATTTCTCTGTCATCAAGAGAAATCCAAAGGCTACCATCGTCCCGTAGAAAATCGACGAGTCGGGTCAGTCGTAGAGTTATGTTTTGCAACCATGTCTCGTGATCCAAATCGTCGTCGTAGTGGGTGTAACGCTCCTGGTTGTTATATGGCGGGTCGATATATATGCAGCGCACTCGCCCAACGTACCTGGATGCGATAGTATCTAAAACAGAGAGGTTTTCACCTTGGATAACAAGGTTCCCGATATTTCGAGCGCCGTAAGATAAGGCCGCTACGTGTTCTAGCCCGGAGAAAGCTGCTTTTCTCCTGGAATATTGGCTAGTACGGTCTGTTACAGTGTTGAATTCAGTTTGCATGGGGAAATCGAGTTTGTCGTTCGAAGAGCTAAGGCGTCAGGAAAAGAAGAGCCAAGCATTTTATAGCTAAATGACAACTCCAATCTCGCAACTGGACTTCGGCCTTCCAGAACTGGATGAGCAGCCGAACGAAAGCGGCCCGGTGCTTCAACAAGCAAAGGTCTTCCGTCCAATTCACTATTTGGGCAGCAAACTGAGGCTTGTAACTGTAATTCGCGATTGCGTAAATTCACTAGACCCTTCCCGCGGACCAGTATGTGATCTCTTTGCAGGGTCGGGAACCGTGTCCCTTGCCCTATCTCAAGAGCGAGAAGTCCTTGCTGTCGACATCCAAGAATATTCACGCGTACTTTGCTCCGCGTTATTAAAACCGGCGTCGTTCTCAACAGAAATAGTAGCTCAAGTTTTAAATGAAATTCGAGTCTCCGAACACCGTAAGCAGCTACAGTGGGCGGTTGAACCCCTCGTGTCCCACGAACTGTCCTGCATTAAACAGGCGCTATCTGGAAATCCCGAACCACTATGTGACCTACTCGAACATGGGTGCATTCTGGCGGACGAGCGAGACCTCTGCAAGGCCACAGACCAAGATTTACAAGGGGCGATAAACGAGACTAGGCGTCGTTTGGAAGCGAGGTCCTTGGTTAAAGGTTCCCGTGCTTTGGTGGTGCGGCATTTCGGCGGTGCGTATTTCTCTTATGCACAATCAGCAGACATTGATGCGATTCTAGAGGTAGTACACACCAAACCATTTTCTCAAAGAGACTCACTTCTCGCGGCGGTCCTTAGTACAGCCAGCGATGTGGTAAACACAGTTGGGAAACAGTTTGCACAGCCGATTAGACCTCGAACCAAGCACGGCGAACCCAAGAGACACTTAGTGTCGAAAATCGAACGAGACCGTTCCCGTGACGTTCTCAATAACTATTCAGCCTGGTTAGCTCGCTACCAATCTTTAGCGAAAAGCGAGCGAAATCACCAGGCCATCCAAGGGGACTACCTAGAGGTTCTTGGAAGCTACAAAGGAAAATTGTCGGTTGTTTATGCAGACCCGCCTTATACGCGAGACCACTACAGCCGCTTTTACCACGTGCTTGAAACCCTGTGCCTTAGAGATAACCCCGCCGTTTCCACGATGGAAATAAAAGGAACTAAACAGCTAAGTCGAGGGATTTATCGACAAGACCGACATCAATCTCCGTTTTGCATCCGGAGTTAGGCACCAAAAGCTTTCGAGCGCTTGTTCGAGGAAGTTCGGCGACACGAAACTTCATTGATATTGTCATATTCGCCGTTTGTTCCCGGCTCCAACGCAAGACCAAGGCTACTAACAATTACCGATATTGTAGAACTTGCTAAACGGTCCTTTCGACACGTTGAAGTTGTTTCGGGAGGACGAATCTCACACAACAAATTGAACACCGTTAAACTGAACGCTGAAGTGACTTACGATGCCGAAGTCTTTTTCGTCTGCCGACCCTAAGCCCTCCAACAATCAATTCGAAGTTGCCATTTTTCGAAAACTTACGAAATGCTTTGTCCGCGAGTACCAGGTTCACGCCTTGTGTGGACGCAAATGCGAAAGCACCTCCGCCACTTATAGCTCCATCGCACGCTTCAAGCAGGGCTTCGAGCAAATAGGCGCTTTTAGGATCGTTGGGATCTTGGAGATAGAGCGGCATGTAGGCAGACCGGTTGTGTAGTAGTCAGGTCAGTTGCGGGCAAGGAATTGAGTAGTTGGGTCCCGTGAAATCAAAAATTCGATGGTGTGTCCTATTTTTACGATTCTTTTCCGCGTTGATTAATGTAGACATAAGCCCGCCCTAATGGAAATCGCATACACGAACTAAGCAGACAATAGAGGTAGTTTGGGCCCACCCCGTCACAGTAGTTGATATGCAAGGGACCGGGTAAGGGGGTAAAACTCCCGCAAGCGGATTACTGGAGTTAAGGCGAGTGTTGCAACTGATTGAAAGAATGGTGGCCGGGGGCAGAATTGAACTGCCGACACGCGGATTTTCAATCTCGGGCCATTATTCGATCAATTTTAATATCAACCACTTACCGAGACGCCCGTTGCGTAGTTTGCAGGGTTTTGCAGAGCGGAGCAGAGCTGATCTCCGCAAAAGTCCCGCACAGCCTGGCTGGTTGACGAAGAATTCCATCCGTGCTAATGTCTGTACTCGTACAGACATTAGCTAGGCCGATCTTTCTTGGAGATAGCCTAGATCTGAAACCAACAGACGTAGCTGCTCGAGATAAAAACCGAACGGTTCAATTGTTTCTTTCTTCACAGCCGCTTCTACAGAGGCGAAATGCGAAGCCTGAAATTCCACGAACTCCGGTTCAAAAATCCCTTTTATCAGTTCTGGTGAAACATCCTTGGCCGCAAATACCTGCGGCAAGTGATGCCGCAGTTCCGCGTATAATTCGGTTGACCGATACTTTTTTACCAGCTGGTAAATATCAAAATAGTCACGCGCCCGATTTTTTAGCTTCCCATGCGGATAGAGAGGGTGTTGCTGACAGATGGCCCGTAGTTTTTCAAGAACCAATAGTGCCGTTGAGTAGCACGTTACCACCGAACCATCTAACTCTACTTTCTCGGTGCTATCACAATATTCGTATTCGCTAATTTCAATTTCTATTCTGCTTGCGGCTGCGCCGTCGGGAATCAACGCGGCTCGCTGCTTGAATTCGATATCTCGTGAACTTAACTTAGCGCTTATCAATTTGAATTCGAAACACCAGCCCGCCCAAAATTTAGGTTTAGACTCCATCCGTTCTTTCGGTTTCTTTCTGAATACGGTGTCGAATACTTCAAAACCCAACGTCGAAAAGTGCTCACTTAATGCGTTTCCTATATAGGCGAAATATTGATCGGGGTTTTCTATTTCAGAGCTAACTGAAAAATCGATGTCGGTTGATAATCGCGTATTTATGTTCTGGGTCAAAAATAATGCCGATCCGCCCTTTAACACAAGGGTTCGCCGAAGAATTTCATTTGAGAAGAGAGCTACCACGCTCTCATGTATTACTTCCTCAATGGTCATTTAAAAAGACCTCGGGGATAGTACACGCCCCACGATTCATCGAACTCCCATTCGAGCTTGTAACCTTTGGTCAGATAGAATTTGTTTTTAGGGGGACCGAATTGCGCCCCCCATCTTTTTGCAAGCTTGAGATGACCAACCCGATCCAGCAATAACCCAATCCGCTGCCAATGCGGATACTTGAACTCCAGTTGGCTATAAAGTTCAATCAGGGAATCTAGCTTGATTCTTTCCGCGGCTTGTTTTGTGGCATCGACGACATTTGAAATTCCCCCAGCATTTTCTGGAACCGCAATACAGTCGAGCAGCGTTCTCTCTAGCCCCGTTATAAGCGTCGGAACTTTTTTTTGTTTGAAGGGTATATCGCGCAATTCGACTCCGGCACTCCCGGTATAAGCTCTGGCCAAGAACACGAATCGGTACTCTCCAAGAGAAGCTACGTTTGGATGTTCTTTAGGCGGTTTTACGAAAGCGTCCCGTAATTCAAAATCATCGAAGTTCTCCGGAGCTACAGTTTTGGAAGAAGTGCTGGGTCGCTCCTGGGCGATAAAAAAGGTGCGTGGAACTTGTTTGGTGAGCTCATTCCAGAAAAGGGCGGTTTGGTAACAGAGATATGATCTTGGGTAAAATGCTATGGCCACCTCTAGCGGGTTCACGTCAGTACTTGGTAACGTGGAATAGATATCTGGAATGGTCCTGTATGAACCCTTCCACTTCAGTTTGAGCTTATTCAGCCCCTCAGAAAGAACGCGCCTTTCGAGTCGGCCCAATCCACTTACTGATAGGTTTTGCTCCAGACCAAACTGATTTATTACTGGCCGGATTGCTTCGTAACGCCGCGGTGTGTGCAGGAGCGGGAGTAGTTCCCGATACAGTTTGAGTTCGTTCTTGGAGTTTACCGAAACTTTCTTTTCGGACTTTTTATTCTTAGCGGAGGAAGATGTCTTAAGTGGCACTGTACACGTACAGTGCCACTTTGTGCATGTTTTGTCAAGCCAGCCTCAAATACACTAATAGAGTTAGCCGTTTTTCGGGAGAATGGTAGCGAGCCTGTTATCTAATACCTGTTCACGGCCCTTGCGGCTTCCAAGATCCGAGGCCGCGCGCTCAACGTTTTTGACATAGGTTTGTATATCTTCGTCGGCTGCACCTGCCTCGAGCTTTCCGCTAACGATCGCGTCGACAGTGGAAGCTAGTTGGAGCAATATTGTTGACGCTTGGTTTCGGGCGTCCGCTGAAAGAGGCAGCGCTGCCGCATGACGCGCGAGCTTTAGGAAGAGTGAATAGAAATCAGATTTCTTCCGCCATCTAGTCTTTGACATGTCTGGCAGTAGTTGTTCGATTTCCCCTAAGACCCTGATGAAGATGCTCTTAAGTTGTTCTGCCTCCTCAAAAGTCGTCTCATACTGTTGGTAGAACTCTTCAAGATTCTTCTTCTTGTTCTGGAGTCCGTTCAATACGGCAACCGCAAGCTCGCTGACATACTCTGCGTCGAGCATTCGTCTCCGGTCGTTAGCCGAAAATAGGCCCGCGACGCTCCAGAATTCAAGGTCAGCTAACTCTTCCATGAGTTTGATAAACGGCCCCCAATAGGTGGCGTGGCGTAATTCCTGTGGATTGAGGATGACGGTGTTTCGATTGATGCGCTGGAAGATGGCGCGCAATTCTTCGTCTGGCATTTCAGGAAGCAAACGAACGATGAAGTTGTATTCGAATACCTTCTTTCGATCGTCTGGCGACAGATCGTCGAATGCAAGCCCAGCCCAATGTGGACTCTCATCGTCGAGTGCATATTCTCCAGCCAAAAAAGAGAGCACAGCGCGAATGCGCTGTTGTCCGTCGACTACGACGTGCTTTTGATCACCAGACGCGTCCGTCAACTCCTGCATGTAGAGTTCCGGAATCGGGTACTCCAGCAAGATGGTATCAATGAGGGCGCTCTTCTGCCGGTCGGACCATACAGGGTTGCGTTGGAAAGGCGCTTTTATGATGATGTCACCGGCTTCAAACGTCTTCTTGAACCAAACTACGGTGCGCTGGGTCGTGTTCAGGTAGCGTTGCATGTCGTTATCCGAAGTGTGAGTCGCGTAGGGCACGTACGCCTTGTACGTGGTAAGCGCGCAATGAGTCGTAGTCCGCGTAGATTCGCAGATTGACTGAGCGCCCAAGTGTTGGTTGAAGTTGTGCGACTTTGCTTATGGCATTCAGCCACTGCAAGCCAAAGGGCAAGACGCCAAGCAGGCGGTCCGTAGCGATCGTTCCCCAGTAGATGTAGCGGTTAACGTGCTCGTCCCATGCTATGCGGGTTCGTGCGTCAACGCGAAGCCGTCTGGCGCCGTTCATGCGCAGGTAACGCCAGCCGACTGAGAAGTGGTAGGGCGAGACAATGGCGACGTCTACGTCCGAGCCGTCATCGAATGGCTTAAAGTTTTTGGACGGATTCAGGCTTGCCCCAGTTGCGGCACTTCCGACGATGGTGATGCAGGCTGGATCGACCTCAACATATTCAGCGAGCGCCCTTTTCCAGTTTACGAAGAGCGTACGATCATTGGCGAATATTGCAGGGATACGGTCGAAGAGATGGCCCTCAACGAACGCAGCCGGCGTGCTGCTTCGAAGTGACTGTAATAGAGCTTCGCGGATCATTATGGGTTCAGTTCAGTAGGATGGTTATGGCATCTATTCTGATGGCTAACGAACCGTGTATTAGACAGATACTCAGATTACATAACTAGACGGGGTCCTCCTATCATCTTTTCCGAGAAGACCCTCCGACAGCACGAGGAAAAGTATTGGACAGAAGTACGGCAAGGGGTATGGCAGGATAGGGGTCTTGAGATACAAGACCCCCGCCGCATCGCGGCGAGTTCGGCTGGCGAGAATCGCCAGCGGCTTTTTGTACCACCAAAAGCCTATCCTGCCATACCCCTTTGTCGTGATGAATCCTTCTTCTGAAATCGACGAACGGCGACTTAGTAACATTTCGAAATCTTTTTCATCTGTTGTGGTCGGAGGACTCAACATCTAGCGTTAACTGTTTTGGGGATACAACAATGACTAGCCCCTGTCCTCGGTTCGATTACTGCAATGCTCCTCTCTGCCCGCTCGACAACTGGACCTTACGTCATCACGTCAAAGGCGAACCCGTTTGTTTCTATCTGCGGGAGACCGCTAAACATGGCGGCAGCATGCCGCTGCGAAGGAACTCATCGAGCAGGTCTCTCAGGCTTACCGAGAAATAGTTTTCTCGCCCCACTCCCGTTGGGGCGATGTTCGACGACGACTTCTACGAGCGGCGTTGTCGCCGTCGAAATCAGACACCGGCGTATCGCAACGCGCGAGTACGTTGCCATGACGCGTGGCGACAACCATTTTTCTCGATTGCCGCTTCCTCGCATCATCCGCCTGCGCGATGCGCCGGCGTACCTAGGCATGGACCGGAATCGCTTCAACGCCGAGGTGCGCCCACGGCTGCACGAGAAACGCATGGGGATACAGGGCGTAGCCTTCGATCGACTTGAACTCGACGCCTGGGCCGATCAATACTTCGGCTGCAACGGGCGTCTCGGTTTTCCGAAAGGAGAACATTTATGGGACGCAGAAAGACACCGGGACTCGTCAGACGGGACGGTGTTTGGCACATCGACAAACGCATTCGCGGGCGGCGATTTTGCCAAAGCACTGGAACGGTTAACCTCGAAGAGGCAGAGCAGTACCTCGCGAGGCAGATCGAGACAACCCGGCAGGCGCAAGTCTACGGCGTAAGACCTCAGAGGAGTTTCGAGCAGGCGGCGGCGAAGTTCGTGTTGGAGAATCAACACAAGCGCAGCCTACGCGGCGACATCGGGCAGTTGAAGATGCTGATGCCGGCGATAGGAAACGCTTCGCTCGATAGACTCCACCTGGGAGTACTACAGCCTTGGATAGAACACCGACGCAAGGAACGCGTAGCCGTGGGAACGATTAACCACGGTCTCAAAGTTGTCCGCCGCATCTTGAATCTGGCGGCGACGGAGTGGGTGGACGACTACGGCATGACGTGGTTGCTGGCAGCGCCGAAGATTAAGCTGCTGCCCGATACCAACAAGCGACAACCTTATCCGCTGAGTTGGGACGAGCAGACGAAGCTATTCCAGGAATTGCCAGAACACCTTTCGCGGATGGCGTTGTTTGCGGTGAACACAGGTTGCCGCGATAACGAAATCTGTAATCTGCGATGGGATTGGGAAGTTAACGTGCCGGAGTTGGACACCTCGGTGTTTATTGTGCCAAGGCAGTTTGTGAAGAACGGGGACGACCGGCTGATCGTATTGAACCGGATCGCGCTCTCGGTGGTGAACACGCAGCGCGGAAGACATCCCACGCACGTGTTCGTCTACAAGGACAAGTCGGTAACGCGCATGTTGAATCACGCCTGGCTGCGGGCAAGGGCCAAGGTTGGATTGCCGCAGGTGCGTGTGCATGACCTCAAACACACGTTCGGTCGCAGGCTACGGGCCGCTGGCGTGAGCTTTGAGGACCGGCAGGACTTGTTAGGGCACCGAGCAGGGCGGATCACTACACATTACTCTGCCGCCGAGCTGTCGAAGCTTATGGAGGCGGCAAACAGAGTGTGTGACCGGAACGGCGATAAACCGGAACTCGTCGTGTTGCGGAGGCTTTGCGTAAGCTAGTCACGCAAAACTCCCGCAAGCTGATTACTGGAGTTAAGGCGAGTGTTGCAACTGATTGAAAGAATGGTGGCCGGGGGCAGAATTGAACTGTCGACACGCGGATTTTGAAGATCAGTGTCAAAGCGGATGCGACGCACTGAAGACGGTTAGGAACGGTAAGCCGTTAATCGATTTTTTTCAGCCATTAATAAGTTCGTCCAATAAGCTTGTTTTGCCAGAGTCGCTTTTTCTTGGGGAATACGCGTACAAAATACAAGCCCGCCGATACAACGCGGGAGTTATGGCGATCAGCGGCGAAACATTGACGTACTACCGCGGTCGAAACGGGATTGCTAACAGACAAAAGGAGGCAGTAATGAAAGTCAGGGAAGTCATGACCCATGAAGTACTGCTCGCCAGGCCCGATCAGACCATCAGCGAAGTGGCAAAGATGATGGCCGAGGCCGATACCGGCGTGCTGCCGGTCCGCGAGAACGATCGACTGGTCGGCGTGATCACGGACCGCGATATCGCTATCCGCGCCGTCGCCGAGCATCGCTCACCCGACACGCCTGTGCGCGACGTCATGAGTCAGCAAGTGCTGTACTGTTATGACGACGAGGATATCGAGCATGTCGCAAAGAATATGGGCGACAACCAAGTGCGCCGCCTGCCGGTTCTCAACCGGGAAAAACGCCTCGTTGGAATCGTCTCGTTGGGCGATGTGTCGCAGCGGGTACCGCCGCGCACCGCCGGCGAAGCAATCGCCGATATCTCTAAGCCCAGTGGGCGCGTACCGACAACGCACTAGTATTTTCAGGAATCGATTTTAGGCTCCCTCTCCCTCAGGGAGAGGGCAGGGTGAGGGGATATGTCAGTGCAGCTATCCCTTCATCCTGTCCTATTTCTTCATGCAGGCCGGTTTCAATCTTTAGCGGTACAGCAGCACCGATTCGCGCTCTTCGTGCCAGGCATTTTCGTCAGGACCGACGATCGCATCGAGATCCGCCGCGACCGCCGCGGAATCATCGACCCACTCGCGCAGCAACGTCGTGCCATTGATGAGATCGATTGCTAGACGATCGTGCTCGTACTCATAGGGAAAGTCGCGCCACAAATCGTAATCGGGGCATATCCGCCGCAGCGCCTTGAACGCCGCTGCCAACAGCCGCCACGGACGAAACGCCTCATGATCATATGCCGGATCGTCGACATGGATCTGCACGCCGGCGCACAACTTGCCGACGTGTTTATGAAACGTCGGCTCGAACCAACACTCGCGTAGTCGGCAGCCGCGCAGCCACTGCGGTGCAATTGATTGCATCGTCGCCAGCAATGCACGCGGCTCGATCGCCGGCGCACCGAAAATTTCCAACGGCCGCGTCGTTCCGCGCCCTTCGGAAAGCGTCGTTCCTTCCAACATCACCGTGCCCGCGTAGCAACGTGCCATCGATAAATTGGGCGCATTCGGACTTGGGTTCACCCAGGTGCGCGCGCCGATCGGCCAGCCATGTCCCGGCGCCGCGGCCGGTTCCCAGCCCTGCATCGTCACGACATCGCATTCGACATCAAGGCGCAACGTTTGCACGAACCACTTCGCTAACTCGCCCAACGTAAGCCCATGCCGCATCGGTAGCGGCCCAGCGCCGACGAAACTCTCCCAGCCCGTACGCAACGTCAGCCCTTCAACCGGTCGACCGACCGGGTTCGGCCGATCGAGCACCCACACCGCTTTGCCGTGTTCGGCCGCCGCTTCGAGCACGTAACGCAGCGTGGTGATGAAGGTATAGATGCGGCAGCCCAAATCTTGTAGATCGACCAGCAACACATCGAAGCTATCCATCATCGCCGCCGTCGGCCGCCGAACCTTGCCGTACAGGCTGAACACCGGAATACCGTGCACCGGGTCGGTAAAGTCCGGCGATTCGATCATGTTGTCCTGTTTGTCGCCGCGCAATCCATGCTGTGGCCCGAACGCCGCCGTCAATTTAATGTCTTTGAGCGCCGCCAGCGCATCGAGCGAGTGCGCGAGATCGCGTGTCAGCGACGCCGGATGCGCCAGTAGCGCTACCCGTCGCCCCAGCAACGGTTTGCGTAGCTGTGCCTCTTCCAGTAACCGATCGATTCCGAACTTCATTCGAGCTCCAGTGCGAACGCATCAGCATGATGGAAATCCGGCTTGCCGGTCGGATGCTTGAGCGCCCAGTAATAAAGTAGGCCGTCTTGATCCTCGATAACCACCGCCAGCGCCAGCAATAGTGCGCTATCTGCGTGCAACGGCGATAGACGATCGAGCGGTATCAAGGCATCGAGCTCCAATTTTTTAGCGGTAGCGCGTACCGCGATTTTTGGATTCAGGCTGTCCACCGTTCCATTAGACGGCGCACGCTCACGATAACGCGCAAATGCATATGCGTCCCATTCGCCCGATGGCGCTAGGTTGAATTCATGGTACTCGGCGGCGCCTTTGCGGGCGATGAAAATCTCGCAGCACGTGTGTTGCCAGAGTTTGTCGACGACTCGCGGCGGTCGCACGGCTGGTACGCGCAGACGATCGAGATCTCCGTCAATGGCGTATGTCACCGCCAGTATTCGGTCCGGTGTTTTCGTTACCTGCACCGAGATGCGCCGCACAGCGTCGCTGCGGGTTTCCGAGTGGGGCGAGAGCGCAATCGTTTGTACCGAGGAGGAGCGCATCGATGAGAAGCGTATCAAAACAGCAGTGTCCAGGCATAGCCGGCGCGATTAAATGAAAATAGCGCCGATCGTCACAATAACGGTTTGATCGGCAGCATCCGCAAGAACCACACTTTGCTGCGCTTGACGAAGGATGCGTATTGGTCCGGCTCGTCGCTGGTCGCGTTCCAGCTGTTGCCGGCGCGCATATCGGTTTCGATCGCTGTCTCGACCGTGTGCGCCAGTGCCGCGCTGTGGACAATGACGCCGACCTCGGTGTTGAGGTTCTCGGAACGTGGGTCGAAATTAAAAGTGCCGACGTAAACGACCTTCGAGTCCACTACCAACGTCTTGGCATGCAGTGCGAAAACCGGCGATTTGTCGTTCGCCGGCACGGCGTGTTGCATCAGCTGGCGCTGCGTCTCCGGATCGGGTTTATATTCATAAATCTCTAAGCCCATCTCCAGTAGTTGCTGACGCTGGTTGCGATAGCCGCTAAAAGCCGGAATATTGTCGGTCGCGGCGAGCGAATTGGTGTTGATGCGCACGTGCACGCCGCGCGCTCTGGCTTGCCGGAACAGATCCATGGCTTTATCCGACATCACCAGATAGGGCGATTGGATGACGATATGATCATGTGCGTCTTCGACCAGTCGTGCCAACGCGCTCGTGATCAGGCCACCACCGTCTAGACGCGAGTGATCCTCATTTTTGCCCGGTCGGTCGCCGACGAATTCCACGTGGTCCCAGACCATTTGTTCCGCCAGGCGCGTGAACGCCGCCGGCGCCGCGTCGATGGCGGCGCGGACCTCGGGTGCAAAGTTGGCGGGCGCACTCGCGTAGTCGTGCAGCTCACGATAAATCTGTTTGATATCGCTATCGTCCACACGTACCTGCTTTTGCGTCAGCTCGTCGCCGTTGTAAAGCTGCTCGACGTTGACACTCAGCTTGTTGCTCCAGAAGCTTTCAAAACTCGCCCGCATCGTTTTAACCGCGTCGCCTAGCAGCAGTGCATCGCGATCGCGGAAATTGTATTTATGGTTGTAGTCGTAGTATTCGGCGGCCATGTTACGTCCGCCGGTGATGCCTATCTTGCCGTCGACAATGACGGTTTTATTATGCATGCGTTGATTAATGCCGTGAAAATCGCTCAAGGCGTTCAGCACTCGCTTATACACCGGGATACCGACCGATGCCTTCGGGTTGTAAATACGGATATCGATATTGGGATGTCGAGCCAGCGCCAGCAACGACTCGTCCGGCGCATCGATGAGCAGATCGTCGACGATAACGCGTACTCGTACACCGCGATCGGCAGCGCGCAACAGCGCTGCTGCCGCCAAAATGCCGATATTGTCCGTGCTCCAGATGAAGTATTGCACCTCGATCGTGTGCTGCGCATGGTCGACTAACCAGGCGCGAGCCAGTAACGCCTGCGCGCCCGTATCTAATATGTAGATTCCACTTTGCCCGGCGTGGGCGGCGATCTGGTTGTCGACGAAAGCCATCGGCGTATCCGACGCCGCGCGCGTAGGCACCGGCAGCCACACCGACAGACTCATCAGCACGCCAGCTATCAATCCTTTCATCTGCATCATTAAGCGGTTTGGCGTGGGGAGATAGATAACACTTTAGTCTAGAAGCAGAGCGGTTAAGAAAAGTGATTCGGGAGCACCGCTAATTCCGACTTCTTTTTATCGGCAATAGCTAGTTAAATAGCTTTGTCCCGAATGGCGCTTCCTTAAGCAAAAGCCGAAGCCTATCCGCCGATACTCCCTCTCCCCTTGCGGGAGAGGGAACGCTGCTGTTATGGCGGTGAATCAATTAAGTAAGCGCTATTCAGCTCTGCCCCTAAAGAAATCCGCTTCGGTCTTCACAGGCGCAAAAAATGATAATGCGGTTAATCGCTCTCGGTGTCGCCATGCTCGCCCACGTGTCGGCATTCGCCACGCCGCGCCCGACCGATAGCAACGATATCGTTCTAGTAACAGATCCGGCCGCGCTCGCGGTTGTTGCTGAAAGTGATGGAAGCTTCGGCGCTCTCGTCGGTGGGCGGGATTTTGCCGGCGCGAGCAATCATGTGCTCGACCGTAAAACCCGGTACGGCACTATTGTTGCCGTACTCGCACGCGATCTGCGCGAGCTGGCGCGTGCCGATCCGAAGCTTGGCGTCGGTGTTCGTGGTAACCCGCATCGGTTATTCAACGCTCGCTGGCTCAGCGCCGACACTGCACGCTTTGAGCTCATCGGCGTCGTCAATCGCATCGATCGCATGCCGTTCACTTCGCCTGCCTGTGGCGAGACACGATTGATTTATCGGCTCGCGTACACCGACGATGTTAAAGGTGAGCTGGTGCATTCACGCTTGCCGATGACGATAGCGGTTGCGTTAGGCGATAAGTCGGTCGATCCGCAAAAAAGCTGCCGCCAAGCCGCATTGCGTTGGCAGGCGCCCGCCAACCTGGCCGGTAGCGAACTGGGCCGCTGGTTGATGCGTGCGTCCGGACCGTTGCACGCCGTGCTGACGCCGGTAAGCGTGACCCGCGTCGAAATCAATATGCAGTCCGTCCGCTGGCCATCGACCGTGCGGCCGGATCTGGGAGGTCACGCGGAATATTTACTACGCGTTTTTCAGCCGGGCGCGGACATGAACGCTGCTTTTTTTGAAGCGCCGTTGCTCAGTACGCCGGATGTTGCCGGGATCCGCGCTAATCCGCGCGCTCGGGCCCAGCTCATCGCTTGGATCGGCCAAAACCTAAATGCTATCGACGACGGTAGCGCAATGCTGCCAGACGCGCTGTCCGCGCGGCGCGCAATATCGGTAACACCGCGCGGCCTTTCGCGACGGGCGAATCGGCCGTATCGGCAATTGTTGACGGCCGTGGATCTCAAAAACATAAATTTCGCGACGTTGCGATATGCGCGATCGCCGGCAGCGCTGCTACGGCGACTCGATGACCTCACGTGTCAGGGCTGCCATCAAGCACGCACGATCGCCGGCTTTCATTTATTGGGCATCGATCAAGCCGACGTCGGTGTCGGCAACGCGCTTGCCGTCGCAACCTCGCCGCACTTGTTTGCCGAAGTGCAACGCCGCGCGGCGCTCAATCGAAATCTCGCCGCTGGCAACCGGCCCGATTTCGCGCGCCCGTTCGCCGAACGCCGTTCAAACGATTCGGGCGGCTATGGGGCGCACTGCGGGCTCGGCGACCCTGGATTCGCGGCTTGGACTTGTGTCGCCGGATTGCGCTGCGAACCGTACGACGCGTCGGTCGACGACGCCGTTGTCGGCGTTTGTCTCCCGCAGAAGGCCGAGGTCGGCGACCCCTGCCAAATCGGCACAATGACAGCGCACGCCGATCCGCATCGCGACGCCGTAACCGCCGTGCAATCACGGCCCTGCAGCGGTACCGCCGTCTGTAATACCAACAATGTCGGTTTCCCCGGCGGCATGTGTACCGAGAGTTGCGGCGCGTCGTCCGCGCAGTCCCGTTGCGGGGTAATCGCTCAGCTGCAGCCGTTCAACGAATGTCTCGCCCGCAAGACGCCATTCCCGCGTTGTTTAGCGGCACACGTTTCTCCGGCCGGATTGCGTGCCTGCGACGCCGCTACGCCGTGCCGCGACGACTACATTTGCGCACGAACACCGACGGGCGAAGCGGTCTGTATTCCGCCGTATTTTCTTTTCCAGCTTCGGGTCGACGGGCATCCCTGACTTGGGAGAAAAGAAAAGGTCGGGGCAATTCATGGGGTGGATATAAGCACAAACGGCTTGTAAATCCGCATCGTCAGCGCGTTCGCTAAGGGAAGTTGGACTGATTATTTCAAGCTGGCTTTACGGCGCCGCCGTTTTGCGTCTCGCCATATGTTTTAGATACGCCAGCAAATTATCCAGATCGCGATTGGATAAAACCTTGTCATCGAAGCCCGGCATTACTGAGTTACTCCAGGTTCTCACGCTCTGCGGATTGCGAATCAGTTTACGTAAGGCGTCGCGCTGAAAGTATTCCGTTGGGTTCATCGGTACGTTGAGATCTGGGCCTTTGGTCGCGTCACCGCTGCGATTGAGCGTGTGACAAGCAAAGCAGTTTTTCTGAAAGACGCTGAAACCGCGGTTGATAGCGGAGTTCGTCGGTACGGTTGTGCTCGGTGCCAATGCCGGCCAGCGTTTGCGCAACGACACACGTACTTCGATCTTGGCGACTTGATACGGCCATTGTTCCCGGCCGATATGCGCACGATCCGGATGTAGCCATACCAAGTAAAACGGTCCGGCGGATTGTTTGCCGCCGGGTTTGAGCTCGGGCCACGGTTGCTCCACCGGTTCTACCGCTAAGTAGGCGACGGCGCTGTTGGTGTCGCGATTTAACAGCGGTGCAATAGGCAGCTCGGCGACGAAACCGTCGGTAGCGACGAATTGAATGACATCATCCGCTTCTGGATGAAAATGCGCCAATAGTGTTGCGATTGGAATCGCTCGATAATGCATTTTCCCATGGTAGGCAACATCACCGACGATCGATACGTCCGTTGTCTCCGGGTGTTTCAACAACTGCGTTCGCGTGTAGTCCAGTTGCTCGCCGTTACTCGCCAGTTTCAACACCGGCTCGTCTGCTGCTGCGTCGAGCGTAAGCATTGCCGCAATCAACAGGCAGCTCAAACGAAAGACGTTGCGAATAGTTTTCATCGGTGATGATCCCTGCTGAGTAACTATCGTTGGGGGGTGACATGCCGCCGATGGTAACTGAGCCGTGCAATAGACGATAGGTATGCACCTGCTGTACCCGCCACTTGAGCCAGGTCCCTGCAAGAACGACAATAGGTTGCCTGTCCGGTATGGACAATAAATAGAAAGAAGGGGGGAGACATGAACAAAGCTTTTTACGCCGTTGCACGAACCGCGGTTTATTTTTCCGCTTTATTGATGGTTGCGTTCGCCTTGCCTGGCGCTTATGCCGATAGTCTTTATAAAGAAGCGCCGGGGGCAAAAGACCATCCGCTGGTAAGTCGCTTTAAAGGTTCGGTGTTGTATAAGTATGGCTCGATCAACTTCGAGCGAGTCGAAATCGCGCTGCCGGATAAGCACACCGAAACGATGGAAGGCAAGCTGTACAACTACTACTACTTAGGCCCCAAAGGTCGAGGTGACTTGGAGGTGTATCGCAACTACAAGCTTGCCTTCGAGCAGCAGCATTTCAAAATCCTATGGGCCTGCGAAGACGGTATGGCTTGTGCGAAGCAAGGATTAGCAGCGCATGCACGTAAGTGGACTGACGATGCGCGCTCGTTTGTCGGCGGAAGCTTTTACATGAACAACATGGACAGCGATCGGCCGTTTCGCTTTCTATTGGCGCGCCTATCGCGGCCGGAAGGCGACGTCACCGTCGTTCTCACGGTTCGTGGCGGTTACTTCGCCGATCAAGGCTTCGATTCCGACTACTTCCTGCAAGTGATCGAGTCGGCGGCTATGCAGCAAGATCAAGTGTCGGTGAACGCCGAGGCGTTGCACAAAGGAATAATGGCCGATGGCAAAGTCGCGCTCTACGGTATTTATTTCGACACCGCCAAGGCGGATATCAAACCCGAATCGAAAGCGCAGTTGGACGAGATGGCGAAGTTACTGAAGCAGAATTCGGCGCTAACGGTATTCATCGTCGGCCATACCGATAACCAAGGCACGTTAGAGGCGAATATCGCATTGTCGCAACGACGAGCCGATGCCGTCGTCGGCGCACTGGTGAAGGACTACAAGATTGACGCTAAGCGACTTGCGGCAAAAGGTGTTGCGAACTATGCGCCGGTTGCCTCGCAATTGAACGATGCTGGTCGTGCGAAGAATCGTCGGGTTGAGCTTGTGGCTCAATGAGCGGCGCCCGTTTATTTCTGCCTAATAGGATTTCATGAATATGTACTTAAGGTTCATCGTTTGTTTTTGCTTTGTTTCCATGTCCAGTACGGCGTTTGCCGCTACTCCGGATCAGATCGGTACGCTTTTTTGGCACTCGTTGCCGCCGGCGCCAGCGATTGATGGCACCGATAAAGTTGATCCAACACAAAAGTTCGTATCGCCGCCGCTGGTCAAGGACGACGCGTTGAAGCCGGTAGTAACGATTAAGTACGCCGGTGACAACAATTCCGTGCGAGTCGATATTTCCGAGAACCCGACGGTCGCCGAATATTTGCTGATGAACTTCGATATGCAGCACAAGGCTGATGTCATGAAGGCTTATTCCTATTCCCGGATAAAGATCTCCGGGAAATACGACGCCGGCATGACAATCCCAACGAACGAGACCAATTTTGTCAGATTTTTTTATATTCCCGTGCCCGATCAATTTGGGAAAATGAAATATGTGCTGACGATGAGATTGGAAGGTAGTAGCGGTGCCGGCAAAGCCAGTTATGAGAAATGGATGAATGCCGTGCTACTGGATATACCTTTTGCCGCACTGGCACAGCTGAAGTAGAAAGGCGATCTGAAACGTCAACTCAACGACCTCGGGGTAATTTGCGTCAAATATTTTTCCTCTTCCCCAACCCCGCTCCCGTAGGCGGGAGCGGGGAGTCGCCAAGACGTTTTAGCGCACCGCCATGCCCTGCGCGAACACGGAGAAATTACCGACGACCGGACCGAGATCGGTCAAGCTGCCATCGTGCTCAATACGAAAGGCGTCGATTTGCAGACTACCCGCATCCAAGGCATACAGGAAACGGCCATTCTCGGTGGTTGCGAGATCGAGCGGTTTATTGCCGGTCCCGGCGGCGCCGCTCACCAGCGTGAGTTCGCCGGTGTCAGCGTCGAGGCGATAACTCGAAATGGTTTGTGTGCCGGGGTTGGCGGTGAAGGCGTAGCGATGACCGTCGCTGGCGATCCAGCAAGCGGCTCGCTGGCCGTTGGCCACCGACGGGCTGATGACCTGCAACGTTCCATTCGGCTGTATATCGTATGACGACACGGCGTTAGTGGCCGCTTCGACGACCAACAGATGATCGTGCCGATCAAAGGTGAAGCCAAACGGCGTGGTGCCATTCGACGATGAGACAACGGGGTTCGTCGCCGGCAGTCCACGGCGGTCCACGGTGTAAACCAGAATTTTGCTATTCGCCTTGTCAGTGATCACCAGTGCCTCACCGCGCGGATCAAACCCGACTTGCGCAAATGCGCCGGCGCCGAGCGAGCGCGTGGAATCGGCAATGGGCGTTAGGTTACCGTCGGGTCCGAGGGTAAAGCCAGTAATGTTCGGCGCCGTGCCGGCGTTGAGTACATAAACGAGATGGTGGAATACCGCCACGCTCACTGGCAAGGTGCCGCCCGAGCCGGCCTTACCCGAAAGCTCGAGCCCATGCGGCCGAACATGCAAGACGGAAATTTCATTGCTGCCGGCATTGGTTGCGAACAACCAACGCTGGTCATGGCTCAACACCAGCGATCGTTGTGACCCGAGTGGATCGAGACCACCACCCGAACCTTTACCGTTGGTTGATACCGCACCGTCTGCTGTTAGGGCGCCATTGGCGCCGCGGTTGAAAATAAGGATTTGATTGTCGTCGGGAGCGTTGGTCATGGTGTATACCGCGCCAACATTGTCGTCGCCTGCCGAGTTTTTTTCCGCCAACGCCGTGGTGGACGAGAGTGCGAGCATCGTTGTTGCCGAAATTGCTATCCATGGTTTACGGTTCACGTTTCTTCTCCTTGAGGTTCTTCGTATTTCCAATGGCGGATACAACGCTTGATATTTCATATCCGCTCGTTGGGCATCCAGGTCCTGCTTCCGCGTACTCGAGCAGGTTAATGAATGGCCCGTGAGTTGGTCGGGCGAGAGCGCGTAACCTTACAGACTATTAATTCCCGTAATCAAAACCCGTAGCCCGGATGGAGCGAAGCGTAATCCGAGCTACGCACGGCGGCGTTCGTGCTCTTGAGACGGTTCTTACTCGCCGGTCTTGTTGAGCTTGTCGAGAAACGGTTCGCCCTGGCGGACAAATTCAAGAGCTATCGAGTTAATACAGAAACGCATACCGGTCGGCGGCGGCCCGTCCGGAAAAACATGTCCTTGGTGGCTGCCGCAGCGCGTGCAAACGATTTCAGTTCGTTCCATGCCGTAGCTTGCATCCTTTATGTACTTCAGATGCGTCTCATCGAACGGCGCGGTGAAACTGGGCCAGCCGGTTCCCGATTCGAATTTCGCACCTGAACGAAACAGCGGTAGGCCACAGAGCTTGCAGCAGTACGAACCGGATTGCTTGTTGTCGAGCAAAGCGCCGCAGAACGGCGCCTCCGTACCATGTTGCAGCAGGACGCCGCGCTCCTCAGGCGTTAAAACGGCCTCGAGGGTTCGGCGTTGGGTGGGATTCGGCGGCAATAGATCAAACCCGGACGGCGAACGATTAGCAGCAGAGGTAGGCGTTTCCATAGTTAACCCTTTTGGTCGTGTAAGAAGTTTGCGACTAATTGGAGGACTCGCCAAAGGTCGGCTCGAATATACACCCGTGCAAGTAGACCGACATCAATCGGCGATGACCTGTTATTGGCAGACGCCAACGGCGAGCGCTTGTAACACCTCGGTGTTGTTGAGGTCCTGTACGAACGCGGCCACTCCTAAATCGTCGAGCTTCCATTCGGCCGAAAGCGCAATCGTCTCGCTACGTTGCGCATGACCGGTGCGATCGATCGGAAATGGGCCGATCAGTCGGCGTACGACGGCGGCGTGTTCTAATTTGCGCCCATTGTTTTCGCCAGCGCGCACGTTGCTCTGCAAATTATTTTCGTAAATTGCGATGTAGAGTCCAGTATTAACGCGATCGCGCTTCACCGAGGCGGTGCCATTAATTCGCAACGTCTGTTCAGTGCGTTCAAGTTTGAGCGCAATGTCGGCTAGCGGTGCGGTACGATTTATTTGCTCCAGATCGGCGTCGAAAGTGTTCCACCGCCAATGCGTATATTCATGCCCGTTCAGCACGAGTTCTGGCGTATAGACAGCACGGCTACCGGTGCGTTTGGCCAAATCGTATTGGCGTCGGCTGAAGGCGGCCTGCGCGAACCGATCTTTCCAACCCAGGTCGTTCCAGTAATCGACGTGCAGCGCCAACGGCACAACCCGATCGTGGCCGAATCCGCGTCCCGCTAATTCGGCCAGCCAGCGATCGGCCGGCGGACAACTGCTGCAGCCTTCGGAGGTATAGAGCTCGAGCAGCGCCACCGTAGTGCTGCCACTTTTTGCGTCGCAGACGGCGGCGGCGGTTGCAACTGCCGGCATAGCGAGCGTTCCTAGCAGAAACCAGACGAAGTGGCGGTAGATAGCAATTTTCATCATATATTCTCGTCGTTTCCCCTTAGTCGGTGGAAACTCGCGAAAATTACACTTATCTCATCTCCGCCGCATTCTGATTCATACATCGCGCCATCGGCAGCGCTCAACGAAGGTGGCGCGGCAGCCGAGGCTGCCGCGCCTACCGCCGATAGCACGACGCGGCGGAAGTCGGAGCAGCGCTTGGGAACTGGGCACGGTCGGCGCGAAACTTCGCAAGTGCAGTACACCGAATTTCAGCGCGCGACCGAGCAATCGGCCGAGCTAATTAAAATTTATTACGACAGTTACGCCAATCTTGTCGCGCGTGGTGTGATCGCGGCGCCGCCGGTTAAAGATCCCAACCCGTTCCCAGGCCAGTTCGTACCGGATCCTTCGGGCTAATCCCAACGGTACCACCTCAAGCGAATATTCCCTCACCCCGCTTGCGGGGTGAGGGAGCGGGGATCACGGGCAATGAAATCGTTAAGTCATTGCCATTCGGAGTTGAGCCTTACATTTCACCGAATAGCGAGTACAGATCGAGTTGCCGACTGTCGCCGATGACGCGTTCGAAATCGAGCCCTAACGTTGCCAACACCGGTTCGGCGACCGGTTTAACTTGCTTCGTCACGTAGTGCTCACGATCGAGCGGATGTTGCACGTTGTCCAGCGGCTCCGGCCCGGCGGTCGTGATGACGTAGCTAATTAACCGACCCAGCGGTTGCGTTGATTTACGCGCGGCGACGACATGCGGCGGTGTGGTTGCAGTGTAGTCCTCGGTGTCTTTACGTAGGTTCTTGCGATAAACCAATGCGTCGTCCAAGTCGCCGTTACGGACTTTCCTAACCACGTCGGCCAGATATTCGTCGACCGACTGATCGGCAAACAGCCGGTGATAAAGCTCGCGTTGCACCTGCTTGGCGAGCGCGGTCCAGTCGCGGCGCACGACTTCCATGCCGACGAATTCGATGTTGTCACTGTCGTTAGTGTCGAGTAGGCCGGCGTAACGCTTGCGCGCGCCGCCGGTGCCGTGGCGCACTCGCGGTAGAAATAATTTCAGATACAGCTTTTCGAACTTTAGTTCGAGACGACTTTGTACGCGCCAGCGTCGGTCGATGTAGCGCGCAAGCTCGTCGTTCAGCGCGGCCGTCAGCTTCGGCCCTTGCTCGCGCGCCTTGCTCGGATCGTTCGTGCCCGAATGAACAAATAAGCTATCGGTGTCGCCATAGAGCACTTTGAAGCCGGCGGTTTCGAACCACTGTTTCGACCACAGCAATAGTTCGCGACCTTGACCGGTGATGGCGTTTGCCAGTGCCGAGTTGTAGAAGCGGCAAGCGGGCGTGCCGAGCACGCCGTAGAACGAATTCATCAAAATCTTGATCGCGTTGGCGGCAACGTCGTCGCCGGCTTTTTTGGCGGCGTCGCGACGCGGGAACAATTCGTCGAGCATGCGCGGCAAGATCGCCGGCTCGCGGTGAAAGGCGCCGCCGGGCGTATCGATCAGATCGGCGCCGGCCGGCGGATTGGCAACATAAGCCAGCGGATCGATGTTGAAGGTGCGGATGATGCTCGGGTACAGGCTCTTGAAATCGAATACCCAGACATTGCGGTGCAGTCCAGTCACCGGTTCCAGCACATGACCGCCTTGTTGCGCGGCGTGTACCCGTGAATCGTCGGCGCGCACGGTCGGCGTCACCAAACCGCGTTGTTCGAGCTCGGTTAAATAAAGAAAGTCGAACGAGGCGATGCTCGCGGCCACGCGGTCCGGTGTCATGCCGGCCAGTTGGCTGCGGGCGAAGGTGAGCTGCACCAGGTTCAGGCGCTTAACGATGTCGAACGCGAGGCGTGCGTCGGTGCGCGCATAGAGTGCAAAAGCGGCGAGGTCGTGCCGGTAGTTGTGCAGGATCTCGCCGATACGGTCGTGCACGTCGCCGGCGACCGCTTTACCTTCGCCGAGCACTTCGCGTGCGACCGCGTCGAGCGAGTAGTCGTCCATGCGCACGAAGGCGCCGCGTAACAGGTCGATGCCGTCGAGCACCAAGCGGCCGGGAATGGCGGCATTGCCGCTACCGAAATAACCTTCGGCCTTGCGGAGGCGCATTGCCCCCGGGTCGCGGCCCAAGCTGAAAGGATGGCGCAGGCGCGTGGCGATGCGTTGAAGCACGCTCAGATCGAAATCGACGATGTTCCAGCCGGTCAACACGTCGGGGTCGAGCTTGGCGACGCGATTGCAGAAGGCATTGAGCGCGGCGCGCTCATCGGTGCAGCGGGTAGCGTTGGCGGGCATGGCGCGATCGCTACTGTCGACGATCAGTACTTCGTCGATCTCGGGTCCATACATCGAGATCGCTAGCAGTTGTTCGCCCTTGGCATCGGTCTCGATATCGAACGACAGCACGCGCGGTTCCACTTGCACATTCGCCGGGCGAAGTTGCGGATTATCGAATACCCAAGTGACGCAGGTTCCGGGGACGGCGGTGCCTTCGATTTCGCAACCGCCTTTGATGCCGCGCTCGATCAAGTAGCGGACGGCGAAACGCACGTCGGCCTCGAACGTATCGATGCCGGCGGCATGCAAGCGGTCGCGTAAGCCGGGGACGTCCGGCGGTGTTTCGACGTCGAGCCGGCAGACCGCGGCGCCGTCGAATGTGTGTTTGGCGACCGGTCGCGGCGCGGGCGCGCCGAGTGCGCGGGTGCGCTCGGCATCGCTGGCGCGAATATAGAAATGCGGGCGTTGTCGGTAGTCGCGCACGAGAAATGTGCCGCCGTCTTCCAAGCGACCGTAGATGTGCACCACCGGCGCGCGACGGCCGTCGACGTCGGAGAAAACGCGATAGCTCGCTTGTAAGATAAAACCGCGTACTTTCATAGCCGCGCCATTTTGCGCCAATCGCAAAAGCGCCGCGAGCGCAATTTCGTTGCGCGCGCTGGCCGTATTAACACCGTACTAATTTAGGTCGATGTTTGCGGGTGTCGTCCGCGTCGGCGCATCCATCGACGTGTGTTTGCTGGCGAATGATTTTTTGAGGTGATCGGCGAGACGCAATGTGAGCGCGACGATGGTCAACGTCGGGTGGGCGTAACCGCAGGCAGGGAAGGTCGAGCTGCCGACAATATATAGATTCTCCATATCGTGTACGCGGCAAGTAGCGTCGACGACGCCATGCTTAGGATCCGATGCCATGCGGGTCGTGCCGATATGATGCGGTCCGGCGATGATATCTTTGGGCCAGATGTCGTCATCCGTGCCTAGCCAGCCCGCCGGTTGCACGCTTCCGAGGCCGAGGCGCGCGAGTTCGTCGCCGAGCACGCGCACGGCGGTGCGCGTGGTGTGCTTTTCGTGCGTGCTGAGACGCCAGTAGCGCTCAATCTTGCGTTGGCCGAGCGCGTCGCGCTCGTCCGAGAGTGTGACGCGGTTGTTCCAGTCGGGTGCGACTTCGCAACGTGCGAGCAAGCTGAACGACCGACGTGCCAGGTGTCGCATCAGCGCCATGACGGCGCTATTACTATTGGCGATTAACGTCCGCACTTGCTTTGTCAGATTATCGGGCCAGGTTCGCTCGCGCTGTGCTTGTCGCAGTCCGCGCAGTGCCACCGCCCAGGCGGCGGTTTCGGCAATTGGTAGAATTTCGATGCCCCAATTGAGCGTCTCATGCTGCCGTTGCACAGAGTCCGCGGGACACACCATCGTTTCGAAGCGCACGCCGTCTTCATGAAAATCGCCGACTAACATGCGTAAGCGCCGCGGATTTCGTATTTCGACGACGGCGGCGTTGGGGATGCGCAACTGGTCCATGTAATACCGACCGACAATATCGTAACGATTACCTAACCCTTGATGTGCAGCTCGATCGGACAGCAACAGCAAACGTGCGTTTTCAATACCGCCGCACGCCAAGACGAAATATTTTGCCCGCACCCGCCCGTGTCGGCCATCCAGGGTGCGCAGTTGGGCGGCGATTACACGCGTTGCCGTGCCATCGGTCTCGAGCTCGACCACGTTAGCGTGCAGGAATACGCGCACGTTGGTGGCGCGCTCTAAGTCGTGCCGATATCTTCGGCCAAAGCGCGTCGGCGGGCTCAGGCGCCATACCCGCGGAATGATTTTGTCGCGATTGAACAACGGCGTGCGTTGCGCGCGTGCCGGAAATTCCGCAAGGTCATAGCGATACGCGCCGATTTCCAACACCTCGTGCGCCGCGACGTAGTAACGATCGAGCTCGGTTTTGCCGATCGGCCAGCCGCTGTTGCGGATCCATGGCCGGCGTTCGAAATCCATCGCCGTTGGCACGGCGCAATGACCGACCCAGGCGTGCGTCGATCCGCCGAAACGACGATGGCGCGAGCTTTGGAGATCGTATACGTCGTAGTAGCCGGTATCTTTGCCGTCGTAGAGTGCCTGGATATCGGCATCGTGCTCGAAGCCGCCGCTTTCAAGCAAACACACGCGAATATCGGTGCCGGCGAACGCGCGTCCTAAGGTTATGCCGGCAGCGCCGCCGCCGATGATGCAAAGGTCGGCGTCGATTGCTTTTGCGTCGATCATTCGAAAGTCGATAATCATGCGTCGATAGCTCCCGTTATTAGGTAGTGCGCACGTCGTCCAGCGAGCCGACCCAACGTAAACCGGGCGGTACTTCGGTCAGCGCGAATAAATTCAGACAACGAAGGCCGCGCATCGAGTAGCTACGACGCAATCGTTCGAGTGTCGGTCGGTGATTTTCTTCTCCGGGAGTAATGAAGATGGCGCCGTACAGTTGGCCATCGGCGAGATAGATGAACGGATTGCGGTGCATAAACGTGTGTGCCGCTGCCGATGTGCGCGCGAATTTGAGTATCAGTAGCTTGTCGTGACCGCTGGTGACGTACATGCCCCATTTTCCCTTGAACCGGAGCACGCCATCGTTGAGAAACGGTCGAGAAAGACCGACATCGAACGACGGATATCCTTGTTCCGCCAAATATTGCGGTACGAAATGATAGAGCGCGGTCAATGCGCCGGCTTTCACGAACGTCGGGTCGCCGTTGTTTACGCCGACCGACCAACCGATTGCAACGCCGTCGCGATGTACGATAATCTGGCCAGCAATGTCATCATTATCTTGGCGGACCAATATCAGCTCGGAGATCGGCAGCTGCTCCAGCATTTCGTCATACGACATCATGAACGCGCGGTCACCGTAGACATGGCGGATGTACGGCACATACATGGAGTGATAGAAACGATCGAACTGCGCGCGCTCCCGCGTCAGGCGATACTCCAGACGGTTTCGGGCGATCAGACGCAAATCGCTGCGGACGGTTTCCGGTAATTTCCGGCAGCGTGCCGCCGCTGACACATCGATGTTGCCGCGTATCCAAGTGGGAATGCAGAATATTCCCGCTTCCGGTTGCGATTCTTCGATACCGCAGTACTGTCGATAGATCGACCGATCGAGATCGATCGCGATTAAGTCGGCGTCGTTATCTTCGACGCGCCATCCCAGCGCATGCCCCAACCACCGCATGTTTCGCGCGCGCTCGTCGACCGATTCCTGGAACGCGAGATGTCTAAGATAATTTTTGGATTCGAGTTGTCCGGCATAAATTAGGCGCAGCGGCTGCGATAATGTCGCGACTGGACCCTGCAACGTCCAAGTGCGCGCACGATAAGGTTCTATCGCATGGCGTGCCTGACGTACGACGGTGCGCAGCGGCGTGATGGCACGTAAGCGGTTCGATAACCATCCTGGCGCCATCACCGATTGTTCCACGGGCTCTTCATAAGAATCGACCATTATTTTCAACCGCCATCGCATTATCGCCTATATGCAGACGACCGGAGCGCGCTCAGTAGTCATCCTTGTCGTTAGCGAAGGGGGTTGATAATCCGGCGAACTCGATAGCAGGGAAGACATGGCGAACGTTGTTTACCATTACCCTTGGCATCGATAGTGCTATACGTTCGGCCGTCGTGACTTCTCCCACGCCGGCCCATACGATGAACATGAAATAGCTGTGCTAAAAGAGGAAAGTATGGGAAAGCAATATTCCGCGCTCAGCGACGAGCTCGCTAATTTTATTAAACAGCAAAAGATTTTTTTTGTGGCCACCGCACCGCACGCTGGCCGGGTCAACGTGTCGCCGAAGGGGATGGACTCGTTGCGGGTCGTCGATCGCACGACCGTCGCCTGGCTCAACGTCACCGGCAGCGGCAATGAAACTGCAGCACATGTCCTGGAAAACCGCCGCATGACGATCATGTTCTGCGCGTTCGAGAGCAAGCCGGTGATATTACGGCTCTACGGCCAAGCGCAGACATATCACGCGCGCGATCCTGAATGGGACCATTGGTTGGCGCAGTTCGAGCCGATCCCGGGTGCGCGACAGATATTCGTGTTATCGATCGAGCTCGTGCAAACCTCGTGCGGCTTCGGCGTACCGCTGTTTAGCTACGACGGCGAGCGCGAGTTGTTACGACATTGGGCGGAGAAGAAGGGCAGCGACGGTCTACTTCAATACTGGCGCGAGAAGAACCAAGTCAGTCTCGACGGGTTAAAGACGGCGGTCATCGAGCCCAGTAAATGAATAACGAGCTTTGCTAAATCAGTCCCTGTTCGTCGAGCTCGTATTTAACGTAGGCATATACCAGCGGCCCCATGATCAGTCCCGTCAGGCCGAACATCGATTCGAACAACAACATGGCCATCAGCAGTTCCCACGCCTTGGCCTTGATGCGATTGCCGACGATGCGGGCATTTAGAAAATATTCGAGTTTGTGAATGACGACGAGATAACCGAGCGAGGCGGCGCCGAGTGCAAACGAATGCGTGAGGCTGATGAGAAAAATCACCGTGTTCGAGATTAAGTTGCCGACCACGGGCAATAGGCCGGCGATAAAGGTGACGGCAATCAGCGTTTTAATAAACGGCAGCTTGATATCGAAATACGGCAACACGCCGGCGAGGTAAATGGTAGTCAGTAAGGTGTTGATCGCCGAGATCGGCACCTGTGCCAACAGGATGCGGCGGAAGGCGAGCGCCAGACGCTGAGCGCGCTGCGCGAGCGCCCGCGTAAACGGTGTTGATCGTGCACGCGGCGTAACTTCATGTAGCGCGATCATGGCGCCGATAATGAGGCCGATCAGGATGTGTACGACTATCCGCAGCGTGTCGGTGCCGATGGTGCGAATTACGACGGCGTTCTCGCGAAACCACTCGGCAATGGCACGTTTGACACCGTCGGCATCGGTCGGAAGAAATGCAACGACGCTGTCGGGCAAGATGCGCCGGAGATCATCGATGATTACCGCCAGTTGCGTCAGCAACAGCGCCAGGTTATCCGGCCCACGGCGCAGGAACACGCCGACGCCGACACCGGCAAGCGCCAATACGGTGACGACGATGATCGCCAGGACCGCCACGAACAACACCTTGGCATAGCGGTTACCGATATACGGGATGCGAACGGCGGCGGATAACATATGCACCAACTGAAAGACCAGCAGCCCGGCGATCAGGGCGGCGACCAAGTGCAGACCGATGACGGCGATCATGCCGACACCCATCAAAATCCAGCTGGCGATCTGGTACGGCAGCGGGATCGGTGCGGCTTTATCGTAACTACCGGCGTGCCGTGCCGTCGCCGGCAGTTTTTTTTGACCTAAGCTGTCCAATCGAGAATCACCTTACCGCTGCTGCCCGAGAGCATGGTTGCGAATGCAGTTTCGTACTGATCGACGCCGAAGCGATGGGTGATGATCGGCGACAGATCGAGTCCGCTTTGCAGCATCGCCACCATCTTGTACCAAGTTTCGAACATCTCGCGGCCGTAGATGCCCTTGATCTCCAAGCCCTTGAAGATCACTTGATTCCAGTCGATCACCGTTTCCGCCGGCGGTATGCCGAGCAATGCCACCTTGCCGCCGTGATTCATGTGCTCGAGCAAATTGGCGAACGCGCTCGGCACGCCCGACATTTCCATGCCAACGTCGAAGCCCTCGGTCATGTGCAGCTCGCTCATAACATCGCGCAGACTATCGCGTTGGACGTTAACCGTACGGGTTGCACCCATCCGTTGCGCCAACTGTAGTCGATAATCGTTGACGTCGGTGATGACGACGTGGCGCGCACCGACATGACGGGCGATGGCGACCGCCATGATGCCGATCGGGCCGGCACCGGTGATGAGCACGTCTTCGCCGACGAGATTGAACGATAACGCGGTGTGCGTAGCGTTACCGAAGGGATCGAAGATCGAGGCCAGCTCGTCGGGGATGTCGTCCGGAATTTTGAAAGCGTTGAACGCCGGCAAGACCAAGTACTCGGCGAACGCGCCCTCGCGGTTGACGCCGACGCCGACGGTGTTGCGGCACAGATGCCGGCGGCCGGCGCGACAGTTACGGCAGAAGCCGCAAGTGATATGGCCCTCGCCGGAGACGCGGTCGCCGATTTTGAAGCCGCGCACTTCGAGCCCCATGTCGACGATCTCGCCGACGTATTCATGGCCGACGTGCATCGGCACTGGAATCGTTTTCTGCGCCCACTCGTCCCATTTCCAGATATGGATGTCGGTGCCGCAGATCGCCGTCTTCTTGATCTTAATCAGGACGTCGTTGTGACCGACTTCCGGCTTCTTGACGCGGGTCAGCGTCAGCCCGGGGGCGCGTTCGAGTTTGGCGAGTGCTTTCATGGTTTGTTCCTCGTTAATGCCCCCACCCTAATCCTTCCCTGCGACCGTGGGGGAGGGGAATGGGCCGTAAAATGGGTAGGGTTGCTGCCTACGCGTAGCTTTGAATAGCGCACGGGCAATAAGTTGCTTCGGTGTTTTAAATTCGCCTGGGCAGAAAAGCGCTGCCCGCCCTACCTGTGTTTAATAACGTCAGACACCCGCCGTTTTTCATTCCCTCCCCCGCAACGCGGGGGAGGGTTAGGGTGGGGGTATTACGCCCAACGTCCGGGCGACCTTCGCAAACGCCTCAACCGCCCATTCAATCTGCTCCGGCGTATGCGCCGCACTCATTTGCGTGCGAATCCGTGCTTTTCCTTTCGGCACCACCGGAAACGAAAAGCCGACGACGTAAATGCCTTCGTCGAGCAACGCCTCCGCCATTCGACCGGCAAGCGCCGCGTCGCCGAGTATCACCGGAATGATGGGATGTTGTCCGGGCACGAGCTGAAAGCCCAAGCGCGTCATCTCGCGCCGAAACTGCTCGCCGTTCTCGCGCACGCGTCGACGCAGCGTCGCGCCTTCGTGGCTTGTCAGCAGCTCGAGCACCGTGAGCGAAGCGGCGGCGATGCTCGGTGCCAGCGTATTGGAAAATAAATACGGACGTGAGCGTTGCCGCAGCAGCTCGATAATTTCGCGGCGACCGGCGACGTAACCACCGGAAGCGCCGCCCAAGGCTTTACCGAGCGTGCCGGTGAGAATATCGATGCGTCCACTAACACCGCACAGCTCCGGTGTACCGCGGCCGTGCTCGCCGATGAAACCGATGGCATGCGAATCGTCGACCATGATCAATGCGCCGTGACGGTCGGCCAGCTCGCAGATCGATGGTAGATCGGCGACGACGCCGTCCATGGAAAACACACCGTCGGTGGCGATTAACTTGAAACGGGCGCCGGCGGCATCGGCTTCTTGCAGCTTCGCTGCCAGATCAATCATGTCGTTGTTGCGGTAGCGGAATCGTTTGGCTTTACACAAACGAATGCCGTCGATAATGCTGGCATGATTCAGCTCGTCGCTGATGATGGCGTCCTCTTCACCGAGCACCGTCTCGAACAGTCCGCCGTTGGCATCGAAGCAGCTCGAATAAAGAATGCTGTCTTCGGTTTGCAAGAACGCCGATAGCGCGCCTTCCAATTCTTTATGCACGCCTTGCGTACCGCAAATGAAACGTACCGATGCCATGCCGAAGCCGTGCTGGTCGAGTCCGTTTTTGGCGGCGGTTACTAAGCGCGCATCGTTTGCTAGGCCAAGATAATTATTGGCGCAGAAGTTCAGCACGCGTTTGCCGCTGGCCAGCTGAAGTGCCGGCGACTGCGGGCTTTGGATCACGCGTTCGGTTTTGTAAAAACCGTCGGCGCGGATTTGGTCGATGCTTTGGCGGAGATGTGAAAGATATTGATCGCGCATGCAACGGGTCCTTCCTGAAGCGCCCCCGCCCCAACCCTCCCCGCACGCGCAGGGAGGAAAGTAGGGCGTCAAGCGCAAGTGCTGACAATGAGCTGTTTCACACGCTCCGCGTCCGCTGGCATGACGGTCACGCGTTGCGGCCGGTCTTCGATACTCTCGAAGGCAGCAGGCCGCGCCGGTTTGCGGCCGAGCGCTTCTACCATTGTAGGCTCGAACTTAACGGGTAAGGCAGTCTCGAGACACAGTAGCGGCACATCGGCTTCGCGCTGCTCGATGCCGACTTTTAGGCCGTCGGCCGTGTGCGGGTCGATTTCGACGCGGTAACGTTCCCAAGTCTGGCGTATGGTCTGGAGACGATCGGCATGCGTGCTTTTGCCGGAAATGAAGCCGAAATCGCGCAACCGTGCTAGATACGGTGTGCCCGATAGATCGAGCGCGCCACCATTATCGATCTTGGCCCAGAGCTGTTGGATCACCGCGGCATCGCGCCCGACCAGATCGAAAATAAAACGCTCGAAGTTCGATGCCTTCGAGATGTCCATCGACGGACTCGACGTCGCCTGCGTTTCGGCGCTGTTGCGCGGGCGATAGATGCCACGACGGAAGAACTCGTCGAGCACGTCGTTTTCGTTGGTGGCGAGAATCAGGTGCTTGATCGGCAGGCCCATGCTGCGGGCGATGTGGCCGGCGCAGATGTTGCCGAAGTTACCGCTCGGTACGGCGAACGAGACTGGCTCGTCGTTCGATTGCGTTACGGCGAAGTAACCGCGGAAGTAATACACCACTTGTGCCACCAGCCGCGCCCAATTGATCGAGTTGACTGTGCCGATACTGTGCTTGCGCTTGAAGGGCAGATCGTTCGACACCGCTTTCACGATGTTCTGGCAATCGTCGAACATGCCTTCGATGGCGATGTTGAAAATGTTCGGATCGTTCAAGCTGTACATCTGTGCCCGTTGGAACGGGCTCATGCGCCCGTGCGGCGACAGCATGAACACGCGCACGCCTTTTTTGCCGCGCATGGCGTATTCGGCGGCCGAGCCGGTATCGCCCGAGGTCGCGCCGAGAATATTGAGTTCGTTGCCGCTCTTGGCCAGTACGTATTCGAAGAGATTGCCGAGCAGCTGCATGGCGATGTCTTTGAACGCCAGCGTCGGCCCGTTCGATAAGCGCAATAGATGCAGATTGGGCGCCAGTGTTTTTACCGGCGTAATGCTGGTGTTGCCAAAGGTAGCGCCGGTGTAGGTTTTATTGATCAGCGCTTTTAAGTCGTCTTGTGGAATATCGGTAACAAACTTGCGAATGACTTCGAACGCGAGTTCTGGGTAGCTCAGTGTGCGCCAGACGCCTAACTCGTCCGGCGTGACATTCGGGTAGACGTTGGGCAGATATAGACCGCCGTCCGGGGCCAGGCCTTCGAGCAGGATTTCGGAGAAGAGCTTCGTCGGGCTGCCGCCACGGGTGCTAATGTACTTCACGATAACTGGCTCCTGGGACTCGATGATAAAGCCGCATTTTACGCATGATGTCTGTCGGAATGGGGCGAAGGTGCCTACGTTTTGCTACCCCATCGGCATAGGCGACCCAAGGCGACATTTTTGGTCGGTTTGGGTAAAAGGTCTAGCCTAATAGGTGGTTTAGGATTGCGTCCGCTGGCCTTGTCCTTAATGGGACGGGGCGGGATTATTGCCCGATCGTGCATTTCACCGGAACTTACCGATGACCAAATCCATTTCGTCCGAGAAAAACCCGACGCAACCGCTGTGGCGCCCGTCGGCCGAGGTTGTCGCCGGCAGCAACATGACGCAGTTCATGCAGCAGGTACAGGCGCGTTGGTCGGTCAAATTCGACAACTATTGGGGCCTCGACCGTTGGGCGCTCGAGAATCCCGAGAAGTTTTGGACACAGATCTGGGAGTTCGGCGATGTCATTGCCGAAACCCGTGGTGACGTCGTCCTCGAGCAGGGCGACCGCATGCCGGGCGCCAAGTGGTTTCCACAGGCGCGGCTCAACTTTGCCGAAAACCTACTGCGCCGCGGCGACGACGGTACCGCGCTGGTATTTTGGGGCGAAGACAAGGTTAAGCGCCGGCAGACGTATCGCGAGCTGTATGACCAGGTCTCACGTTTGGCGCAGGCGCTACGTGCGCAAGGGGTGGAGACCGGCGATCGTGTCGTCGGCTTCATGCCGAATATGCCGGAGAGCGTGATCGCCATGTTGGCGGCGACCAGCGTCGGCGCGGTGTGGTCGTCGTGCTCGCCGGACTTCGGTGTGCAAGGTGTGCTCGATCGCTTCGGCCAAGTCGAGCCGAAGGTCTTGATCAGTGCCGACGGTTATCACTACAACGGCAAGACTCACGATTGCCTGGCGCGTTTGGCCGAGATCGAAAGCAAGTTGCCAACGCTTAAGAAAGTGTTGGTCGTGCCGTATTTGAGCGAGCGGCCGGATTTGTCGGGCCTCAAGAACGCGGTGCACTTGGCCGATTTCGTCGCGCCGTATCGACCAGCCACCATCGAGTTCAAGCGGCTGCCGTTCGCGCATCCGCTCTATATTATGTTTTCGTCCGGTACCACCGGTGTGCCGAAGTGCATCGTTCACTGTGCCGGCGGCGTATTGCTGCAACATTTGAAAGAACACCTGCTGCACACCGACATCCATCCGAACGATCGACTGTTCTACTACACGACTTGCGGTTGGATGATGTGGAACTGGTTGGTGTCGGGCCTCGCCGCCGGCGCCACGTTGCTGCTATACGACGGCTCGCCGTTCTATCCGAGCGGTAACATTCTGTTCGATTACGCCGATGCCGAGAACATGACCGTGTTCGGGACGTCGGCCAAGTACATTGAGGCGTTGGCGAAGAAGGGCATCGTGCCGATGACCAGCCACCGATTAAGCGGGTTAAAAGCGATGTTGTCCACCGGCAGCCCGTTGGTGCCGGAAGATTTCGACTACGTCTACGACAAGATCAAGCAAGACCTGCAGCTGTCGTCGATTTCCGGCGGCACCGATATCATTTCCTGCTTCGTGCTCGGCAATCCGTTATTGCCGGTGTGGCGCGGCGAGATTCAGTGCCGCGGTCTGGCATTGGCGGTCGACATTCTCGACGACAGCGCCAATCCCGTGCGCCAGGAAAAAGGCGAGCTCGTCTGCACCAAGCCGTTCCCGGTGATGCCGGTTGGTTTCTGGAACGACCCGGAAGGTAAGAAATATCGCGCGGCTTATTTTGAAAAGTTTGCCAATATCTGGTGTCACGGCGACTACGCCGAAATGACCGAGCACAACGGCTTCGTCATTTACGGTCGCTCCGACGCCGTGCTGAATCCCGGCGGCGTGCGCATCGGCACCGCCGAGATCTACCGTCAGGTCGAGCAGCTCGATGAGGTGGTCGAGTCGATCGTCATCGGCCAGGATTGGGAGAACGACGTGCGGGTCGTGCTGTTCGTGCGGTTGCGCGACGACCTAAGCTTGAACGACGAGCTGGATAAGAAAATCAAAGCGTACATCCGCAAGAACACGACGCCACGGCACGTACCGGCGAAGATTCTGCAGGTGACGGACATCCCGCGGACCAAGAGCGGCAAGATCGTCGAACTCGCCGTGCGCGAAGTCGTGCATGGGCGGCCGGTGAAGAACAAGGAAGCGCTGGCGAACCCGGAAGCGCTGGAGCATTTCCGTAATCGCAGTGAGTTGCAGAGTTAAAAGAGTCGGTAGCGTCGGTTAGCGAAAAACGGTGGGAACCTATCGTTCTGAAAAATTCCGTCCTTGGAATTTCCCAGAGTTGTCTTTTTAGTAAAGCGCCTCGAAGCCTTCGTCTTCGGAGCCGGTAGCGAGCGGTGTCGTCCCGGTGCCATCGGACTTGATCGTCATCACATCGCCGCGCGCATCGCGGCACAGCATCCACTTCGGCGGTGCGTCCGGTAGCGTATAGGTGGTACAGGCATTGGTGTAAATCACGCGGTCGTTATTGGTGGCAGCGCCGTAAGCGATGCCGCTGCCCAAGAAGCGATCGTCGGTTCCGTCTTCGTTGACGGCAGACAGGTCGTATTGATCGCCGGTAGTACGGATAGTGCGATACAGCACGCGGTGGGTCGGCGAAACGTCTTCGATCTGTTTGAAGACGCCGACCGTCGAGGTTCCCGACAGCAACTGATCATCACTGCCGTCGGCCTTGATGCTATGCAGCTCGTGGCCGTGTTGCGGATTATCGAGGTTGACCGGGTAACTCTGAAACATCACCCGTCCAGTCGGCGAAACGCCGTCGAAAATTTCTCGGTACTCGCTATTGGCGAGCACCTGCCGATCAGTGCCGTCCAGCCGCACGCTGTAAAGGCCATTAGCCTCGCTCGCCGGACCTGAAGCGCGGCCGGTTGCATAGATCAAACGTCCGTCAGCGGTGACTGCTTGGTAACGCTCTAGCTCACTCGAATCGGCCAGCACGGTCGTATCGTCGCCGCCGACGCCGATGCGGTAGAGATTACCGTTGAGGGCGTAAACGATGTCGTCACCATGCAGATAAGGCGACAGAAAAGCACCGTCGGCAGTGACCAAGGTTTTTCGATCCGATCCATCGGCGGCGACGCTGTAAAGCACGTGCTGCTGTGCCGCTTCATCCCATTGCATGTAGACGGCGCGACCTGACGACGAAATGCCGATAAACCACGGCTCGCCGGCGACGGTTGTATCGGTAAGTGTTTTGGTGTCGTTGCAAGTGGCGGCATATAGCTGGCCGTCGCCGCTTAGATCCGAGCAGAATCCGCTGGCGCATTTTTTGTAGATCACGTCACCGTTCGCCGCCAATCGTAGAAAAACCTCCGATGCGGCAGAAGCGGCGACGGCGCAGGTTTGGCTCCCATCGGCGCTGACACGATAAATATCCATCTGCACCTCGCCTTGCGCGTCTCTTTCTTCGCGGCTGAAGATGACGTCGCCCGCCGGTGTGACCGCTTGGAAGTGTTCCGGCTTCGTCGTATTCGTTAGATTAAGTGTGCCGGTACCGTCGGTCTTAACGCTGAAGACGTCCGTTTGCTGATCAACGATGGTTTCGTAAATCAGGCGTCCACCAGGCGCCGCTGTTTTATAAGTATGAATGCCGGCGCCGTCTGCCACAGTGACGATATTTGTTCCGTCTTCTTTGATCAGATACAGATTGCGGTTGTTAGCATCGAGCGCGCGCCAGAAGACGACTTGCTGCAATGCCACGGAAATAGGCGACGGTGGCGCGGGAGTCGTAGGCGTTGGTGACGGAGTGGATGGCGGGTTGTTTTCGGATGCTGGTTCGGTGTTTTCACCGTTGCCGCCAGCACCTCCGCTGGAACATGCTGCAGTTAACACAAAGCCCAGAGCAAGCACCAATCCTCTTAGGCTACGCATTTAAGCGGCTCCTTGTGTGTCTATTTAAAGAGTCGACGAGCGTCGCTGGTTTACCGCTGGGCGTCAAGGACGGAAACACTTGAGAGCCTCTTTCTCCTATCGTACTAACGGACCTTGCGTCCAAGGTTGGTTTAGAGTGGAGGTGTGGCTTTGCAACGACTCTTTCTGGCGTTATGGCCAGTCGATAATATCCGCGATAAAATAGCGGAAATGTCTCGCGCACTTTCGCTGCCAGGCCGCCCGATTGCCGCCGTTAATTTGCACGTGACGCTCGTTTTCCTTGGCGCCGTCGATGAAGCGCGCCGCCGTTGTGTAGAACAAGCGGCGAGTGCCGTGCCCAGTCGTGCGTTCGAGTTGACGTTCAGCGAAGTGCAGTGGCGGGCGCGCACGCGGATAGCCTGGGCGGTAGCGGAAGCGCCGGAGGAATTGCTGCAGTTAGTCGCGTCGCTCAATGAGACATTGCGGCAATGCGGCCATGTGCCCGATCCACGGCCGTTTCGCCCGCACATTACATTGGCGCGCGATGTCGTTCAGGCCGAGCGGTGTTATGCAATTGCGCCGATTCATTGGTCAGCGCAGGCGTTTTGCTTGGTGGCGTCGCCGCCGGGCGTCGATGGATCGGAGTATTCAGTTCAACGCTGCTGGCCGTTGGTCGATTGAACAACGCGGTTGTGTTTCGGCTCGGCGGGAACGACGATCACATTCGCGCCGGTCTCGCCTTTGTTGTCGCTCCAGCTCAACTTGATTCGGTCGCCAGCCTTGGTCTTCTTGAAACGAATTTTGAACAACGGATCGCGTGCTACCGTTGAACCGATGTCGGCGACCAGCGCTTCGCGGTCGTTCAACGTGAAAATGACTTTCTGAATGAAATGCGCCGGAATTTTCTCCGCCGTCTTCGCATCCATGTGCAAGCCGGTTTCCATCGGGTGTTCGATCAGCGAAACGATCTCGGTATCCTTGTTGACTCGTCGAACGCGCATCTTCACGTCGCGCCGTGGTACTTGCGGTTCGGCGACCTGCGAGTAGCCGGTACCGGTGCTGGTCGCTGCAACCTTGATCAACTGTGTCGCCGAATAAAGTCTGTTCCCCGCCTTAACGATACAAAACAGCGGCGTACTGGCAGCGAGCTTGATGTTGATCGAGAAATACGGCAGCGTCCGGCGAAAGCTCATGTGTGCCACCAGCGGCTGCGGATTTTTGGCGGCGATAATGCTGATCGATTCGACGTTCGTCAATGTCGTCGATACCGTCACGGCGACACGTGCACCGTCGCTGACTTGATACGGCGCCTTGATCTGGATCTCTCTGGACGCGACCGGCTGAGCGCTGCCGTACAAGCTGTGCAAAACCTCATCGAGGGTTGCCGCCGAGAACGCGTCTTTCGGCCACTCGGCGGCGACGCTGTCGCGCGGTTTCAGCCAGCCGGCGACGGCGAACAGTACCGATGCCGCGGTTCCTTTTAAAAATGTGCGGCGCTGGCTTCGTGCCATGGCGACATCCTGACCTATGGGAACAGATGAAGAAGAAAGCCTAACTGATTATGGTTTAGAAGCCGATGGGTTGTCGGCACCGGGACCGAGTTCGTCGCGGATCACGTGCATCCGTGCTTCGATGCTGGATTGCAGATAAAAATTGTTATTGACCGCGTGACTCGCGAGTTGTAATTGCTCGATGGCGGCGTGGCGATTGCCGTTGAGGTAATAGTGTTCGGCTAACGCTTGGTGCGACTCGGCGATCTTGCCGTTGGCGCCGGCGGCCTGTGCCAATAGTTGATATAGCAGCGGATCGTTGTGTCGAGTTTTTAGCGTCTCGCGTATGACCGGCTCCGCTTCGCGCGCGCGATTGACCTTGAGTAGCGAGCGGGCGTAGTCGAGCGCCAGCGGATAATAAGAATTGCGCTTATAGGCCGTGCCATACAGGGCGATGCCGTTGTCCATGTGACCGGCTGCCATCTCTACTTCCGCCTGTAGCATACGGTACGAGACGTTCTGCGGCGTCCGGTCGATCAGTCGCCGCGCTTCAGCGCGCGCTTCGTCGTAACGGCGCGAACGCATCAGGGCGATGGTATAACCATAACGCTCGGCGTCTTGCGCCACACCGCTTTCTTGTTTGATGCCTTGAGCAAAGGCGCGGGCGATCTCAGCGGCGTCGTCCGCCGCCCACGCGCGTAACTTCGCGCGCGCAAGTTGAAACTCAATGGTGTCGGGCACTTGGCGCAACGGATATTGCTCGGCACGCGCGCGCGAATCGCTAATGCGCGCGGTGGTCACCGGATGCGTACGCAGAAAGCCCGGCATATCGCTTTCGTTGTACCGGTTCAAATTTTGCAGCCGCTCGAAGAATGCCGGCATGGCACGCGGATCGAAACCGCTGTCGGCGAGTATATGCGTGCCGATCCGGTCTGCTTCTTCTTCGTTGGCGCGGGTGAAGTTGATGGCTTTTTGCGTCAAGGTGGCGCTGGTGACGGCAAGCGCGGCATCGCCGCCGCGGTTACCGGAACTGGCCAGCAAGATGCCGGCGAGCAGCGCCGCCATCGCCGGCAGGCTGTTACTTTTCTGCTCGGCTAGCAATCGTGGAATATGGCGCTGGGTGATGTGCGCAGTTTCATGTGCCAGCACCGATGCCAGCTCGGCTTCGCTACGTACCGACAACAGTAGTCCGGTATGCACGCCGATATACCCGCCGGGAAGAGCGAAGGCGTTTATCGACGGATCATTAATAACGAAGAAGTGAAAATCCTGCGACGGCATATCGCTGTGGGCAACCAGCCGTTGCCCGAGGCTCTGCAGGTAAGCGTTGATTTCGGCGTCATCGACGAAGGTATAAACACGCCGGATCTCGCGCATCGTCTCTTCGCCGAGCTTGCGTTCCTGCGCTGGCGAAATGACGGCGGCCGACGAATCGCCCAGATCCGGCAAATTGACGTTCGCCGGCAATAACGGTGCCGGCGCGGCAAGCGCGAGCGTTAGCAGGATTGAGAGCGTACGTTTCATCGTTATCGATCTTTTAACGGGTCGCTCGTCACGAGATAGCGGACTAGGCCCGCTTGGTACTCCGATAATATACTCCAATTCATCCGTTTGGCTTCCCCTCGGTTCCCCGGGCTGGGGAGCCTGTTTATCCTTCGATATTGCGATGAATTGAGAGTTCCGTCCGCCGGTTAATCGGCAGTACCGGGCTTGAATTAGGAGACTTTATTAGTGGCAGACCAAGAGCTGGACGTGCGTGGCCTCGAATGTCCGCTACCGATCCTGAAGACGAAGAAGGCGCTTAATACCATGACCAGCGGCCAGACGCTGTACGTCGTCGCTACCGACCGCAGCTCAACGCTCGATTTCAAGGTGTTTGCCTGCCAGACCGGCAATGAATTATTGGAATATAGCGAGGTTGACGGCGAGTTTCGATTTCTGATCAAAAAGGCCTAGCGGACGGGCGCTCGACCGGCAGTTTCCGATCGTTCGGCAAGGGCCATGGTCTACACTTACCTGCAAAAACCGAAGCGATCGTCGACGACATGACTGAACCGGAAAAGGCCGCCGCCGCCGCTGTGCCGGCAGGCGCAGCCGCGACCCAGATTACGGCGACCACGGATCCGTTGAAGTTGCTCGGCCAAGTGTTGAACTTGGCGGTGCGGCTCAAGGCATCGGACATCCATTTGCGTACGCGCAACCATCCGATCCTGCGGGTCGACGGACACCTGCGTGCGGTACGCGAGATCCCACCGTTCCCCGGCGATTTCATGGAGCGGCTGGCGCGAACGATGATGTCGGCACGCTTGTTGGCGTTGTTCGAGCAGAATCATCAAGTCGACTTATCGATCGGTTTCAAAGATATCGGTCGTGTGCGCGCCAACGTGTTTTATCAGCGTGGCTCGGTCGGCATGGTGTTACGCGTCATCAACACCAATGTGCCGACGGCGGCCGACCTTGGATTGCCGGAGATCGTCTCCACTTTTACCCGTCTAGAGCGTGGCCTGGTGTTGGTGACTGGCTCCACGGGTTCGGGCAAATCCACAAGCCTGGCGGCGATGATCAATGAGATCAACGCGACGCGCAGCGATCATATTATTACCATCGAAGACCCGATCGAATTTCTCTTCACCGAGAAGAAATCCATCATTACTCAGCGCGAAGTCGGCGTTGACACCAATACCTTCGCCGACGCCATGCGCGCCGTTTTGCGCGAAGACCCGGATGTCATTCTGCTCGGCGAAATGCGCGATCCGGAAACCATCGAAACGGCGATGATGGCGGCCGAGACCGGCCATTTAGTGTTTTCGACAGTGCATTCACCGGGCGCGGCTGAAACCATATCGCGCATCATTTCCACGTTCGCTGCCGAATCTCAACCTGGCATGCGTGCCAAGCTCGCGCAGAACTTGCGCGGTGTCGTCAGCCAGCGTTTGGTGCCGCGCAAGAACGGCCACGGCCGTATCGTCGCTTGCGAAGTCCTCACGGTATCCGCGCTGACACGCGAACTTATTCTCGATCCGCTCAAGATCAAAGACATCGGCGACCTGATTCGCAAGGGTACGCTCGCCGAAGGCATGATGAGCTTTGACAGTGCGTTGTTGCAGTTGTGTAAGAGCGGCGAGATCGACGAGGAGACCGCATTGTTCTACGCCACCAGCCCGACCGACCTCAAGCTCAAGCTGGAAGGATTTGGTTAATTAACGGTCATCGAAAAAAGCGCTGGCTCCGCCGGCTAGCGTCGTCGTTATCGTGCGCGTGCGAGTACGCTATCGGTCGTGGTAAGGGTGGTGCCTGCTTGTTGCGCCTTACCAACAACTTCTATTCATCGGGCTTCGGCCTCTGCCTATCGGTCGCACGGGCTATTTCCTAGACCTCTCGCATTTGACCGACTAGATTGAAAGTGTTGAGGCATCAACTCAACAAGGATCAAAGAAAAAGCAAACGGGACACCGGCGGGAAGCCGGAATTTGGTGCCGAATTTCATCTGTTAAAGATTTCACGGCGGTCGTTTACGGCGGCGGTTGAAATCGGAGGTTCGACGTTTGCTGCGTCTTTGCGTCCGTCTGTGGTTGTTGCTCGCCTGCGTGATTTCCGCCGTTGCTGTTGCTGATAACGCACGCAATCTCGATGAATCGCTACCGGTCGACACCAGCATTCAGTATCGCGTGTTGCCGAACGGTATGCGCTACTGGATTCGGCCGAACGCATTGCCGGCCGGTAAAGTGTCGATGTGGTTGCGCGTCGGTTCGGGCTCGATCAACGAAGACGATGATCAGCGCGGTTTGGCGCACATGCTCGAGCACCTGGCGTTCAACGGCAGTACCAACTTTCCCGCCGGTACGCTGATCAAGCGTTTCGAATCGGCCGGCCTCACCTTCGGTGCGCACCAGAATGCGACCACCGGCTTTCTCGACACTGTCTATAAACTGACGATTCCGAACGATCCAAAGATGGTCGATCTCGGTCTGTTGTTCTTCGCCGACGTTACCCATCGCTTGACGCTCGCGCTGCCGCAAGTCGATCAAGAGCGGGCGGTAGTGCTCGCCGAACGGCGGGCTCGCGACAACGCCGCTAAGCGTGCGTTCAACCGCGCGTTGATGGCGCTGGTGCCGGGCTCGCGTTTCGCCGAGCGCCTGCCGATCGGTGATGAGGCGGTGGTGAGCAACGCCACCAACGAGCAGTTGCGCCGCTACTATCGCAAATGGTACCGACCGGACAACACGGTGTTGCTGATCGCCGGCGACACCGATGTGGCGACACTCGACGCCATGGTGCGCAAGCAGTTCGGCGATTGGGCCCCGGCTGCCGATCCAGCGCCCGATCAACCGACGGGAATACGGCCTTACGAGCGCGACCGCGTCGAGATCGTCAATGAATACGGATTGATCTCGGCCGATGTCAACATCGCTCAGCTCGAGCCGGCGCGCGACATCACGCACCAACGTGGCTTCCGTACCTGGATGGTACAAAAGCTTGGTGCATCGTTAATCAATCAACGCATGAACGATCTCGTGCTCGAAGGACAGGCGCCGTTTGTGTCCGGTGCGGTCGCGGCCGATACGACCTTCGGCGCGACGTTGGTCGAGGCGCACGCTAAGGGTGCGCCCAAAGATTGGGAAAAGACGTTGCGCGGATTACTGATTGAAATGAATCGCGTGCGCCAACACGGTTTTAGCGACGCGGAATTCGCGCAAGCCTTGAAGGTATTTCGCCTGGATTTTGCTAGCGATGCGCTCGATGAGCCCGATCGCGCCGCCAATCATTGGCTGCGGGTCATGGAAGCGGCGGTCGAAGAGCGCCGTCAGCCGATCAGCGCGCGCCAGCAACTCGAACTGTTCGATCGATTTTTGCCAACGATCACCCGTGCCGAGGTCGAGGATGCCGTACGCGCCCGTTATGCCACGGAACGTCGCACGTTCACGCTAACGCTGCCGCGTCAGGACGACCTGTCGCCGCCGAGCGCGGCGCAGTTGTTGAAGATCGTGCAGTCGACCGAGTTGCAGGCGGTAGCGAAGCTTGTCGAACGCGAGCGCCCGGACATGCTGTTGGCCAAAGACCCGACGCCCGGCACGATCGTTCGCCAAGATTGGCACGCCGATTTAGACGTGCACTCGGTCACGCTCAGTAACGGCGTACGCATTCATTTCCGGCCGCTGGTGTACAAGCAGGACCATGTGAGCGTGCGCATCATGGTGGCCGGCGGTCGTGTCAACGAGACGCCGCTGAATCGCGGCATCACCGAAGCGGCGGCCGAATCGTTCCGCATGCCGGCGACCCGTTCGTTGGCCTCGGTCGATATCCAACGCTTGCTCGCGACCAAGCAAGTGACCGTCGCCGGTTACGATACCGCCGGTGCGCTCGAGCTCGACGTCGAAGGCCGGCGCCAAGATCTCGAGGATGGATTTCGCTTGGCTTATTTGCTGTTGACGCAGGCCCGCATCGAGCCGGCCGCGTTCGACACCTGGCAACGGCAAGCGATCGCGCGCGAGGCCAATCGCGAAGGCAGCGTCGACGCGCAACTGAACGACCGCGTCGATGCGTTCATGACCAGTAACGATCCGCGTTTTCGCGAGCTGACACCGCTCGATGCCCGTCGGCAAACATTAGCGCAAGCCCAAGCCTGGCTCGATCACATCCTCGCCACCGCGCCGATCGAGGTGGCAATCGTCGGCGATCTCAGCACCGACCGGGCGTTGGCGTTGGCACAACAATATCTCGGTTCGCTACCGACGCGTCCGTCGGTCGGTGGCGCTTACGCGGATGCTCGCCGCGTTGCGGTTGCGCCTGGTCCGTTCCAAGAGCGGGTGAGCGTCGACACGGCAACGCCGAAGGCGATGGTCTACGTCGGTTGGCGTGGCCCCAATTGGCAGGACGTGCGCGATTGGCAACTGCTCGATCTCGCCGGCCGTATCGTCACTAACCGCCTGTTCGCCGAAGTGCGCGAGCGTCGTGGCCTGGCTTATTCGGTGCGCGCGCGCTCGTCATCGAACACGCTCTACGAGGGCAACGGTCGCTTCCGCGTGTCGTTCGTGGTCGATCCGCTCAAGGCGGAAGAAGCCGCCAGCGTCGTCCAGGAGGTCGTCGACGAGTTCGTCCGTGCCGGTCCGAGTATCGACGAGCTGCGTATCGCCCAGGAACAGGCAACCTCGAGCTTCAGCAGCACGCGCTTGAGCCCGGAATTCTGGCTCGACATTCTGTCCGACCTCGATTACATGGGCGGCGACCTGTCGTGGGTGCAAGGTTATCTCGACGATGTGCGCCGGTTCACGCGCGCTGACGTGATGGCAGTCATGAAGAAATACATCCGCCCGGACCGGTTAGTGCGCGTGATCGGTACGCCGGCTGAATTCACGACGGCGGTTGAGACCGCGCCCAAAGGTACCGTGGCGACGGTCAATTAATCGTTTAGCGATGTAACTGCCTGCGCGATCAGACGATCTGGCTTCGCTGGTAAACGATGCCACGAATCGCGCTGAAACAGATCGAGAATCATGATGACATATCCCGCGCCGGCGCTTTCATCCGCTAGCCGTTGCCTCTCGTTGTTCATCCCGAATATTTCCTAGATAAACAGAATCGCCGCATTTTGTCGCCGGTGATGGGCGCCTAACGTAGGCACGCATCGAAAAGCCGTCGCCGCAGGGTTAGTGCTCGAACGATTGTGTGAGTGATGGCGGGCTGTTTATTGAGCCGTGGTCGTCGGCGGCTCCGGTGTATTTCGCCGTGTCGACCATGGTCGCAGCAGCGCGTTGCGCGCGGTCCATTCCTCGTCGGCCGGAATCTCGGATACGAATCGGGTTTCACCGCCGATTTGCACCGCGATCGGAATACCGTCGCGGTAAAGTATACGGTTGCTCGCGAGCGCCGGGACACGCGGGTCGGGAGTGACGATGCCGACGAGATTCAGCGGATCGGCAGCGCTCAATGACACCCACTGTTGCGTGCTTGGCTTTTTGCGGACGGTACGTAACAGCGATATGGCCTCGGGGAGCGCGTACTGCTCGCCGGCGAAGCCAGCGACGAAGCGGCCGCCGCGGATCTCGCCACGGGCTTCAAGGCGGCGGTAGACGCGCAATAGCTCGTACCACGACGGCAGCCAATCGGCTTCGCGCGTGAGCATCTTACGGAAGACGACGCCGTAGCGGCGGAGCAGGGTGAGGGCGACCTGCTCAATATCAAGTTGTGTCGGCGTGCTCTTCGCCTCTCGGTTCCGGTCATACGAACGTCCCCGCTCCCGCGAAGTGGGAGCGGGGACGGGGAGAGGGTCCCTTCCCCGCCGGGGCAAGGAATGAGGGTGCGGGTCGGTATCGCTGACTTCGCCAGTGTCTGCCAACGAAGGGACAGCCGCACGCCGCAGCAGACTCCACCGTCCGGCATCCTCGATTTCCGTTAAGCCGCGCCGGCGTCTTGCTGGCAGGCGCCGGCGATCGGCCGGCAGCAGCAGCATGCGTAGACCGGTGAAGCTGTCGGCTTGCACGCGACCGAGCGCGACCAGCTCGCGCAGCGCCTCTTCAATTTCGCTCTTCAACAGGCCGGCGCCGCTGCTGAGCTCGTCAAAGAAGGATGCGCCATGTTGGGTCAGGTAGTTGGCAACGGCGGTGGCACGTGGGCTCAAGCGAGTGCCGGTGCTCTCGTCCTGCGGCGGCAGCGATTGCCACAGCCGCAATTGCTTGCGCGTAAGCAATGCGATCGGTGTCGAGCGCACGGGTGCGGCGGCGCGTTCGCGGCCGTTCGTGACTTTCGGTGGCGTGAGCCGGGTCCAGGCGACGCGGCCGGCGCGGCACAGGCTGTCCAGCCATTCGGGGTCGTAGGCCTGCATGCGCGCCGGCAGGATGTCGCCTTCCCAGGCCATGCAGGCGGCTTCGTAGCCTTCGAGTTGTTCGATGATGGCGGACAAGGCTGGGCCGCCTTCGGGGCGTGGCTCGGCGGTGATGCCTTGCCATTCGAACAGGAACCGTAGGAAGTCGGCGGCAGTGACGGGCTCAATTTCGGCGCGCAGGCGTTCGACGGTGTAGCGATGGATACGTGCGAGTAGGCGGCGTTCGCACCACTCAACATTAAGTTGAGTCGGCGATTTATTAAGTTGAGTAGGCGTGTTTTTCGCCTCTCGGCTCCGATCATAGGAAAGTCCCCTCTCCCGCGAAGTGGGAGAGGGGTCGGGGAGAGGGTCCCTCCCCCTCAGGGGGAGGGAATGAGGGTGGGGGTGGGTGTCGCCAAGTTCGCCGGTGTCTTCGATCGAAGTTACCGTTTGAAGCCCCCTCTCCCCCTTCCCCTCCCCCGCAAGGGGGGAGGGGGACGCTGCGTTCGAGTTGTCGGTGAACTGGCCGCGCATGGCGAAACCTTCGCTCTCGAGCGCGAGCAATGCGGCATCGATGGATGCGACAGAGACACCAACAACGCCGGCAAGAGCGCTCGCCGTGGTTGGGCCGACACCTTGCAGGCGGCCGCGAATCAGCTCAGTCAACGCCGTCTCGGTGCTCCAGGCTTGCGTGGCGAACTCAGCCGGGACGGCGATATCGGGATCGAGCAGCGCGTGGGCGTGGAGCGCACGCCGCATCGGCACCTGCTCGGTGGCGATCCAGTGCGTCAACGAATCGGTGCGTAGGCGCGTCGCCCGGCCCGACGCGACCAGGTCGTCGAACAACGTTGCCCAACCGGACGATCGTCCTTCCGGCTCGCTGATGCCGCCGAGCAGCAGTAGCGCATCGTGTAGCTCATCGGCGTTATCGGCCTCGGGCCAAGCCTCGGTACGCACGCGCGCGATCGCTTCGGGGTCGAGCCGGCCGAACTCGGCCGCTTCCAGCGGATCGAGCCAACGGCGGCTCATTACCGCCTGCGTGCGTCGTTCTTCGAGCGGTGCATCGTCCAGGTAGGCGTACGGTTTGGCGTTCAAGATTTCTTGAGCGAGCAGCGACGGATGCGGCAAATCGCGCGCGCGAACTTGTACTTGGCCTTGTTCGATAGCGCGCAGCAGCGCGATCAGGCCATCGATGTCCATTGCCTCGTGCAGGCAGTCATCGATGGTTTGCCGCACCAGCGGATGGTCGGGGATCTCGCGTTGGCCGGTGAGATTTTCCGCACAGGCGATCTGGTCGGGAAAGACAACGGCGATCAAATCCTCGGCGTCCATGCGTTGCAGCGGCGCCGGATTGCGCCGGCCGCCGCGGAAGCGTTTCACCGCCAGCGCAATCGACGCGTTCCAGCGCCAGCGGGTCGTGAACAGCGGTGCGTCGAGCAGTGCTTGGACCAGTACGTCGTGCACGCTGGCGCTGTGCAGGTAATGCGCAACGTCGGCCAGTGGGAAGCTGTGGGTCTCGCCGAGCGACAAGACGATCGCGTCTTCGGTCGCCGCCGCTTGCAGCTCGAAATTGAACTTGCGGCAAAACCGTTTACGCAGCGCCAGGCCCCAGGCGCGGTTGATGCGCGAACCGGCGGGCGAGTGGATGACGAGCTGCATGCCGCCGGTTTCGTCGAAGAACCGCTCGAGCACGATGCAGTGCTGCGTCGGAATCGTACCGAGCACGCCTTTTGCGGCCGCTAGGTAATCGGCGATCTGCATCGCCGCCAGCTGATTTAGTCCATAAGCACGCGTCAGCCAGTCGTACGTTGCTTGCAACGATTCAGCGGTGATGTGCTCGCCCAATTGCCGGTCGATATCGGCGCGCAGACGCGTAACTGCACTCGATAGCTCGTCGGTGCGTGCCGGTGCCTCACCGAGCCAGAACGGAATCGACGGCGGCGCGCCGTGCGCGTCGTCGACGCGGACGATACCGGGCTCGATCTTCAGGATCCGGTATGACGTATTGCCCAGCTGAAAAATATCGCCCGCCAAGCTTTCAACGGCGAAATCTTCGTTGAGTGTGCCGACATGCAGGCCGGCGGGTTCGAGCACGACTTGATAATCGGCGTTGTCCGGAATTGCGCCACCGCAGGTCAGCGCCGTCAGCCGTGCGTTGCTGCGGGCGCGCAGCTGGCCGTTGATCGCGTCACGATGCAAATAGGCGCCGCGGCGACCGCGGCGGGTGCTGAAGCCGTCCGCCAGCATGCGCACGACTTCGGTGTAGTCGGCGCGCGTCAGTGTGCGATACGGATAGGCGCGGCGAAATCGCTCGTACAGTTCTTCCTCGGACCATTCGCGCGACGCGACCTCAGCGACGATTTGTTGCGCCAGTACATCGAGTGGTTGCGGCGGAATACGCAGCCGGTCGAGCTCGCCGCGGTGGACGGCGGCGAGTAGGGCAGTGCATTCGATCAGCTCGTCGCGGGTCTGCGGAAACAGCCGTCCCTTCGGTGTGCCGCCAACGGTGTGACCGGAACGGCCGACGCGTTGCAGGAACGTGCTGATGGCACGTGGCGAGCCGAGTTGGCAGACGAGATCGACGTCGCCGATGTCGATGCCAAGCTCGAGCGAGGCGGTGGCGACCAACGCCCGTAGCTCGCCGTGTTTTAGGCGTTGCTCGGCGTCGAGCCGGCTTTCTTTGGCGAGGCTGCCGTGATGCGAGGTGACGTGCTCTTTGCCGATGCGCTCGCTCAGGTGGCGCGTGACACGCTCGGCCAAGCGGCGCGTGTTGACGAAGACGAGCGTCGTCCGGTGCGCCTGAATGAGCTGCGCCAGTCGGTCGTAAACTTGATCCCAAACTTCGGTCGACATCACGGCTTCGAGCGGCGAGCCGGGCAGCTCAATCGCCAGATCGCGTTCGCGTGTATGGCCGGTGTCGACGATCGTGCAGTCGGCGACGCCGTCGGCATTGATGTCGGCACCGACCAAGAAACGGGCGATGTCTTCGATCGGTTTTTGCGTCGCCGACAAACCGATGCGAGCGATGCGGCGGCCGGCCAGCGCGCTTAAGCGTTCGAGCGACAACGCCAAGTGTGCGCCGCGCTTGCTACCGGCGACCGCGTGAATTTCATCGACGATCACCGTGCGGGTCGTGGCCAGCATGTTACGGCCGGATTCGCTGGTCAGGAGTAGATATAACGACTCAGGTGTCGTAACGATAATGTGCGGCGGGTATTTGCGCATGGCCGTGCGATCCGCCTGCGTCGTATCGCCGGTGCGGACTTGCGCACGGATATCGACGTCGGCCAGGCCAAGCGTTTTCAGTTCCTCGCGGATACCGGCAAGCGGGTGGCGCAGATTGCGTTCGATGTCGTTCGACAGCGCCTTCAGCGGCGATATGTAAACCACTTGGGTTTCGTCTGGCAGCGTCCCGGCGAGGCCTTGTTGCACGAGCGCGTCGATGGCGGCGAGGAAGGCGGCCAGGGTTTTACCGGAGCCGGTAGGGGCGGCGATCAGCGTGTGACGTCCGTCAGCGATGGCCGGCCAAGCGCGCTGCTGCGGTTCGGTGGCGTGGCTAAACGTGCGCTGAAACCAGGCGGCGACGGCAGGATGAAAGCGGGTTGCGGCCATGGCGGTAGGATACCACGGGGCATCGGCACGCCATTTGTCGATACAATCCAACGACAGGATGCGTTGGGGACCACATGGAAAAACAAGAGGTTTTTAACGGCCGGATCGTTTCGCTCGCGCTGGAGACGGCGACATTGCCGAACGGTAAGCGGACCACGTTCGAAGTCGTACATCACCCAGGCGGTGCGGCGGTCGTCGCGTTGGATGACGAGCAGCGCGTTTGTCTGCTGCGGCAATATCGGCACGCGATGAATGGCTGGGTGTGGGAGCTGCCGGCCGGCAAGATCGACAATCGCGAGGCGCCGCTGATTACCGCGCAACGTGAACTGCAGGAAGAGGCGGGCATTGTCGCCGATCGTTGGACCGCGCTCGGCGGCGTTGTCAGCTCACCCGGTGTTTTTACCGAAGTCGTTCATTTGTTTCTCGCGCAAATGTTGTCGGTCGTTGCGGCTGCCAACGAAGAGCACGAGCTGATCGAGGTGCATTGGTTGCCACTGACGGAAGCGTTGATGCGGGCGGCGTGTAGCGATATCAACGACGGCAAAACAGTCGCGGGGTTATTCCGCGCGCACTATCAGCTGACGCTGCCAGCGGCGTAGCGTGATGAATTACTGCGACTTCGCTTCCGCCGTTGCCGGCGCGGTACCCGTCGTCGGCGCGTTTCGTACCGCGGCGATACGCTGTTGGAAGACGGCGATTTCGCGGTCCATGCCGAGATTGAATTTGGTATTGCAATACTTGAGCAACGGCAACATGCGCATCACCAGCGTCAACGCGTGTGGTGCGACCGACGTGGTCTTGAGCCCACGCAGAGTTTCGAGGCCGTTGTCGATTTGCTCCAACGCGGTTTCGACGGTGCCCGGGCCGGTGTCGGAAATGGTGATGGGGACCACAGCAGACGCCGCCGGTTTGACCGGGGCAGCGACCGCCGCTGTTGCTGCGGCGGCCAACGTGCCGTTGATCTTGCGATATTCGCCGAGTTGGGTTTGGACGCAGGTTAGAAGCTGATCGGCCTGGAACGGTTTCAAGATGAAATCGTTCGCGCCGCAGGCGTAGGCGCGTTCACGGGTGATTTCGTCTTCGGCGCTGGTGATAACGATAATCGGAACTTCGCGCAGCGCCGGGTCTTCGACCGCGCGCACTTTGCAGATCAGGTTGTAGCCGTCCATCTCCGGCATTTGAATGTCGCTGATGACGACTTCGATGCGGGCGTTCTGGCGCAATATGCGCCAACCCGCGGCACCGTCGCCGGCTTCAAGGACGTGAAAGGTTTCGCCGAGCGCATTCATGAGGGTGCGCCGGACAACGCGCGAATCGTCAACAATAAGCACCCAAGGCTTATTGTCATTCGCTGCCTGCGGTGTGGTCGATGCCTGAGACATAGTCGGTTGCCGCAAATTAATTATAGGTTCGACTAAGGATTTGCAAGATTTAGACCAGCGACCTGGATTTGTCCGCTATCTGACCCTTATTGGCCGTCAAAAAGCCGTCATTTCAGCCGTTTAGCCGGATTTTAGGGAGGTGCCTCGAGGGGTGTTCAGAGCCGTTGCTCAAAGCCCGTTTCGCTGCGCGAAAAGCGTATAGCGGAGCCTTCGCGGTGGGTCTCGAGTAGGACCGGCCGGCCCCACAACTGATAAATGTAGCCCATGGTCTTTTCCAGGTACTCCATCTCCAGGTCGCGGCCGTCGTGCTCGTGTTGTAGCAGTAGCACGCGGTTATGGTTGAAGTCGGCGTCCATCACGCGGATGACCGGTACCGTCGCCATGCCGATGTTGCGCAGCAGCGTCTGCTTCACCGTCTGCCACTCTTCGTCGTTGGCGACGCGCGACACGACGATTTTGTCCTGCTCCTGCTTGTATTCGAACATGTGCATCTCTTCCATCAGCTCGCGCGTCAGGAATCGTCGCAGGAACGAGACATCGCGCTCGCTTTCGCGCGCTTCGAACATCGCCGCGCGCGGATCTTTGTCGTTGCTGTGCCGGCGTTCGAGATCCTCCCAGATCTTGAAACCCAAATAATAAGGATTGATCTGGCCGTTGTGCGGACGGACGACCTGGTTGTGATGCACCAGAAATTCGAAATGCAGGTCTTCCGGTAAATCGAGGCTGGTCATGATGCGGTGGTGCCAATAGCTGGCCCAGCCTTCGTTCATGATCTTGGTTTCGATCTGCGGCATGAAGTAGATCGCCTGTTCATGGACGATGCGTAGCAGATCGCGTTGCCATTCGCCCAAATAGGGGTTGTACTCGGCGATGAACAGCAGCAAATCTTCTTCCGGCTCGAGCGGCACCTTCGACAAGTTCGGTTCAACGCGCTCGCGCGGCTTGTGGATGCTCTCATGCGGGTCAAACGGTGGCTTCGACATCTGCACCGCGCGCTCGCGCTGCTCGTTCGGGTTCAGCTTGCGAATAACCGTATGGCGCCGGCATTGCAACGACAAGGCATGCGCCGCATCGAGCGTTTCCTCGACGAGCTTCAGGCCGATGGACGGATCTTCGATATAGCTGCGAATGCGATCGGCATGGAGCTTGAACAAGCTCAGTGTCAGCTCCGGCCGCGTGTCGCGGAACATGTAGTTGTTACGGAAGAAATCGTTGTGGCCGTAAACATGCGCTACCGTCAGTACCTGCAGGCACAACGAATTGTCGCGCATCAAGTAAGCCAGCGCCGGATCGGCGTTGATCACCATTTCGTACGGCAGACCGGAGACGCCGTAGTTGTACAGCGTCTTCAGTTTTTCGTACGACTTGCCGAACGACCAATGCGGGTAGTGCGCCGGCATGCCGTGGTAGGCCATATAACCGAGCATGTGTTCTTGGTCGCACACCTCAAATTCCTGGCCGAAACAAGAAAGGCCGAATTCCTCGGCCTTTGCGCGAATCCTCTCGTCCCATTCTTCGAGGTCTTTTGTCGTCCAGTGACGTGCCATCGTTAGGTCGCCGCGGCCGATTCGGCCGCCCGTTCGTGGGTTAGAAATTCTTTGAAGCTCGACCAGATGTCGTCTTTGCTTTCGATGACGACACTGTGGAAGTTCGGCGCCTTGATCTGTTCGAACACTTCGAGCAGCGAGTTGCCATACGAGCCGGAATTGAGCGGTTTTATTTCGCCGTAACCGAACAGGTTGCATACCGTGCACAGTTCCTGCGCGACTTTGACCGCCGATTGATTGTCTTCCATCCAGTTATCGCCGTCTGAGCAATGGAATGCATAGATGTTCCAGTGCGACGGATGATAGCGTTCTTGGATAACCTCGAGTGCCTTGTTGTAGCCGGCGGAAATCATAGTGCCGCCCGATTCGCCCTTGCTGAAAAATTCCTCCTCGCCGACCTCGCGCGCCTGCGCGTCGTGGGCGATGAACACGACCTCGACGTGGTTGTAGCGGGTTTTGACGAAGCGATAAAGCAGGAAGAAGAAGCTGCGGGCCAGGTACTTTTTCATGGTATCCATCGAACCCGATGTATCCATGATGCAAAGTACGACCGCATTCGATTGCGGTCGGATGTCGCGCACCAGGCGGCGGTACTTCAGATCGTCGCGATGGAACGGGAAGCGGGTCTCGGCGTTGGGATCGGGCATGCCACCGCTGCTGGCGATCGACCGCCGTAGCCGCGACATAGCGGTGCGGCGCTTATCGAGATGGGTGCGTACGCCGACCTTACGGTAGCCTTTGCGCTTGCGGGTCGATTCGACTTCGATCTCGCGGAGCGATTTGCGTTCGAGGTTTGGCAGCTCCAAATCCTCGAACATGATGTCGATCAGCTCTTCGAGCGTGACATCGGTCTCGTAGTAATCCATGCCCGGCTGTTGGCCGGCCGGACCGTGGCTGTGACCTTCCTGCTCGGCATTGCCGATGACTTGGCCCGGTTGTACTTCATCGGCGGCGCTGCCGACACCGGGTTGGTTACTACCGAAGACGAAACGAAATTCGCGCACGCCGCGAATCGGAATCTTGACGATCTTGTCGCGGCTCTGACCAATGATCGATTCTTCGGCGATGATATCGGCGATGTTCTGCCGGATCGATTCGCGTACCTTCTGCCGATGCCGTGAACGATCGCGGGCGCTGCGGTCAGAGCGCTGCGTATCCGCTTCGACGTAGGGTCGGAATATCGCTTTTTGCATCGCTCGCTCTCTATTCTCTTATTTAGCGCCCTCGCCCTCAGGGGGAGGGTTCGGGTGGGGGTGGGTTTGTGATGCTCCGTCGAAACCCATCCCCGCCCGGTTCCTGCCCTTGAAGGGGAGGGAACCCACTAATCCTTCCAAAGATTATTCGCCGCGTACTTCAAGATCATTTCTGCCGAGTGCTCGTTGTAACCGCGCTCGAGCAGGCCTCTGATCAAATCCCGGTACTTAGTGATTTGTTCCTCGTCGCGTGTCCGTGCCTTGGTGATAACGCGGCTCATCTCGCGTACCGAGTTCATCAACTTGCGCTCGATCGCTTCCTTCAGCGGCTCGTAGGACTTGTAGCTGACCTTCTCGCCGCGCCGGCTCTTGGCCCACAAGTAAGCCATGACCTCTTGCCGGAATCCTTGCGCCGACGAACCGACCACAGCGATCTGTTCTTCCACTGACTTCAGGAAGCCCTCATCCGGCTGTAGCTCTTCGCCGGTGTTGCGGTCTTTGACGCGCGTTTTGTTGACATAGGCTTCGGCGTGATCGAGGTAGTTCTGGAACAGAGTTTCCGCCTGCTCTTCGAACGAATACACGAACGCCTTGGTGATTTCTTTCTCCAGTACCTCGAGGTAAACCTTATGCAGGGTGTCTTGCAGGAACTCGAGGTGTTGCTTGCGCACGTCGTCGGCGATATCGGCCGCCTTGACCATGCGGATCAGCGACTCGCGCACGCTGATCGGCGTAATGCCCTCCGGATTTTCGGCGAGTGCGTTATCGATCGCCTTCATAATGAAGCGTGGGCTGATGCCAAACATGCCTTCGCGCCGCGAATCTTCCTGCAGCTCGCGCATGTTGGTGCGCACGGTCTTGCCTTTCTCGACCACTTCCTCGCTGTTGTACAGCCGCAGCTTGGTCATTGGGTCGCACTTATTCGTCGGTTCGAGTCGCGTCAGGATGGCGAACATGGCGGCGAGCTCGAGCGTGTGCGGGGAAATGTGCGCCTTGAAATCCGATTGATCGAGCAGCTTCTGGTAGATCTTGATCTCTTCCGATAGCCGCAAGTTGTACGGCACCTTGACCACGACCATGCGATCGAGGATCGCCTCGTTGGTTGGATCGCCGCGGAAACGTTGCCACTCGGCCTCGTTCGAGTGGGCGACGATGGCGGTATCGACATACACCGTACCGTGCCGGCCCGGCGCCGGGATGAATTTCTCCTGCGTCGCCGTGATCATGGTGTGCAGGTATTCCGGCTCGTTCTTGAACACTTCGATGAACTCGGTCATGCCGCGATTACCCACGTTGAACGCCCCGTTGAGATCGAGCACGCGCGGATCGCCTTCCGAATAGGTATCGAGCTTGGAGATGTCGACCGAGCCGATCAGTACCGACGTATCCTGATTATTAGGATCGACCGGCGGGACGACGCCGACACCGCGGCGCTCATGGCGCGAAAACGCCACGGTGGTAATCGGCACGTCTTCATAACGGCCGTGGAATTCTTCTTTGAGGCGGAAACGGCACACCGGGCATAGCTCGCCTTCAATGTGGATATTCAATGATTTTTCGAATTCCGGCCGTAATTGCTTCGGAATCAAATGCAGCGGTTCTTCCGCCATCGGGCAACCTTCGATGGTGTGCACCGGTGCCGCTTCTTCCAATCCGCGTTGCAGACGCTCGACCAATGAGCTCTTGCCGGCGCCGACCGGTCCCATGAGATAAAGCACCTGCCGTGATTCTTCGCCGTGCAACGACGCCGAATGGAAATAGCGCGCGACTTGCGCGAGCGTGCGCTCGACGCCGAAGAACTCGTTGTTGAAGAATGGATACAGCTTGAGCGGCTCGTCGTTGTAGAGGCGCTTCAGCTTAGGATCGTCGGAATTACTGACATCGTCGATGCCCGCCCGTGAGATCACTTCGTAGAGGCGAGCATGGGCAAGTTTAGCGAGGCTGGGGTCCGCTTTGACCTTATCGAGATATTCTAAGAACGTTCCACGCCAGTCGAGGTTCTGCCGTTTGGCGCGATCCTTCTCGATGAGTGCGGTGAACGTGGACGTCTGTTGGGGCATGGCAATGCTCCTCTCAGTGATTCGTTGTGACTACCTGACCGTCATCTTAGTCTCCGTCGTAGTTATTGTTGGGCACCGCAAAGGTGTTGGTGGTTCCGTAAATTAATTATAGCGTCTTTGCCGAGGCCCGGTGTCCACGGATACTTTTATTTGAATGCAACTCGCAGTAATTAAAAGGATCATGTTCCGTGGAAACAAGCACGCCTATCGGGCAACTTACTTAAGCGTCGCCGATATTGCCGTCAACGTAACCGGCTCGATGACTTTGACGGATTACGTTCGTTGATCGTCATTGCCGCGTCATGCGTCCGTTGGTCCCCAGTCCGGCAAACCCCTCTTATATATATAGGTCAGCTGAGTTCGACCCGGCCGTTGGTCGGCAGTTCATTACATAGCGCCACTGCTCCAAACAACCACTTCGTGCAATCCTAGAAAGTTGCCGCGTCGGTGTCGGGGAATTGCACAAAATCAACCCACCCGCCGCGGCAAACGGGCGAATCTCATGCACTCCTCCGAAACGACCGCGTTTCGCGTGCTATTCCACGGCGGCGCGTGCCGGCGCCGATCTCGCCGATGGCGCAGCGGATCGCCTCGTCGACGGTTTCCAGCCAAACGAATTTAACCTTCTCACGCGCCGTTGCCGGAATGTCTTCCAGGTCTTTGCGATTGCGTGCCGGCAGCATGACCGTTTCAATGCCGGCGCGAACGGCGGCCAGCGTTTTTTCCTTTATGCCGCCTACCGGTAACACCAGCCCACGCAAACTAATCTCGCCGGTCATCGCGACGTGACTGTGGATGTTGCGACCGGTGAGTAACGACGCGAGCGCAACGAACATGGCGACACCGGCACTCGGACCGTCCTTGGGGATCGCACCGGCCGGCACATGAATATGTATATCGCTGCGCTCGAAGAGATCGATCTCGATACCGAGGTGCCGCGCCCGGTTTTTGACGAGCGACAGCGCCGTTTGTGCGCTTTCCTTCATTCCGTCAGCGGTAGCACCATGCCGGGAAACAGGACGGTGCTGCGCACGGGCAACAGAATGACGGCGTCGGCCGGTAATGCGGGTGTCGTTTCCGGTTCGCTCATGAGGCATTCCTTTTTGTGCCACAAAACATTAGACAGAAGCGACGTCGGTTCACTCACTGATGTCGGCTGCAGCGTGTGGACCCAGCTATTGTCCGGATTGAGCGAGCGGTCAGGGAGGGTCAGCAGTTTATGGTCGCTGCTCGAGCGCATCGGTCGCGTCCAAAGCGGCAGTGCCGGCAACCTGCAGGTGACGATCGCCGGTGATCTGCACATGGCCAACCAGGCGAGCAAGCTGCCGTTTACCGTCAACGGCGAAATCAGCGGGCCGTGGCCAGGGTCATAAGCCGGTTTAGCCCGATACGCACGACCACCGGTCGGGTTGGCTACACTATTAATAATATGCCGCCCGAAACGTCGCCATCGTGAAGGTCATTGACACGTTGACCCATGTCACCGGTCTATGCGTACTTTTGCCGAACGGTGGTATTGGTTTCTATCAGGACAACAACGCGGTAGTGCTCGATGCCGAGTTGAGTCAGGCACTGACCGAGCGTAATCAGGAATTTCTCGCCGCTTACCTCGCAGCGCCTCATGCTGAGCCGTATCGTCTCGGTTTGATTTTTGCCGCGCGTGAACGCCGGCCGTGGGGTGTCGATACCTTTGTCTTGGAGGAGCGGGTAGTACGCGAGGTGTATCCGGTCAGTGGTGCGCCGACGGCCGAGCTGACGTCATTTCAAAAAAAGAATCGCGAGAAGAGTCTTTACCGCGGTATCGAGTTGTTGCTCGATTATCGACTCGAGCATCTTGCCGACGCGCCGGTCTACTGCCCGGTTTTATACGATCGTGGTACGACGCTCGGCCAGTATCCGGCGGCGCTTCATTTCGGCGAGGATGCCGATCGCGATATCCCGGTGCTCGAAGTTGTCAATTTGGTGGCAACTATGCCGATGGCGCACCGCAACGTCGCGGCCGTGCTTGCCTTGATGAAACGCATGTATGAGCGCACCGTTCACAAAGACATGCGCGACCAACGTTTAGCGGTGATCGGTAAAGTCGGCGTGGGATCGGAGCAGAATTCGGGATTTTTCGATGCGAATACGCGTCACGAGCGCAAGCTCACGCTTGCTGTCGAGGACATGCCGGCCCCGGTCGAGAACGCGCGGGCGCAGCTGAAGCCGGCGACGGGTTTCGCCGCCGACAAGCAAGCGCCGGCTGCCGGTAAGACGCAACCGTCGCCGGTATCGATCGCTGAGTTGCAGGTGCGTTTGAACGTGGTCGAGCCGTTGATTACCGGGCAACGAGTTGCGGCAATCGAGCGTTTGTTGAGTGCCAATCGATTGACGGATGTCAGTTGTTTGTCGACGTTCTTGCAATTCCAAAACATCGCGCAAGAAAAGTTGGCACTGCTCGCCGAAAAGTTGTCGGTCTATCGCGCGCCGGCCGGCACGCAATTGTTAGCGCTCGGTGCTAACGATCCGTGGAATTTATATCTATTGCAGGGAGCGATAGCGCTGCGCGCCGCCGACGGCGGTGCTACGTCGATCAACGGCGGCAGCGACAAGGCAAAAAGCCCGATTGCTTCATTGAAGCCGCGCAAGTACAGCGTTACGGCGGTGACCAGCGTCAGCTTTTTATGGATCCACGACACGATGGTCCAAGCGGTAACTCAGGCTTGAGCGGGCGGCGGTAACCCTGTGGGCGTTTAGCATAGAACGGGCAGCCTTGCTGCCCGTTTTCATGATTGATGCTTAACTTTCGGCAACGATCGGTTCGATATAGACCTCGACGCGCCGATTCAGCCGCCGCCCATCGGGCGATGCATTGCTGGCGCGCGGCGCGCTCTCGCCTTTACCTTCGGCTTCCAGTCGTTCCGATATCACGCCCTTGCCGTTGAAATAGGCTGCCACCGCCTCGGCGCGCCGCTCCGACAAGCTCTGGTTGTATTGATCGGTGCCGACATTGTCGGTGTGACCGACCACGGTCAGGTGGGTCTTACCGTAGCGATTCACGACGCTCGAAATCTTGTCCATCGTGCTGTTGAAGCCGGGCTTGATGTCGGACGAGTCGAACTCGAAGGCGGTTTGATCGGTCATGGTGACGCGCAGTACGTCGCCTGGCAGTTTCTCGATTTGAATATTGCCGGCGCTACGTTCCGGCGCCAGCACCTTTTCCAAATCCTGCTTCTGGTTATCCATATAAGCGCCGACCGCGCCACCGGCCAGGCCGCCGCCGACCGCGCCGATGAGGATGCCTTTCTTGCGGTTGCTCTTCTTGGCCAGACCGCCGATGACCGCACCAGTCGCTGCGCCGATGAAGGCGCCGCGTTGCGCGTCCGACATCGGTTGACCGTCGGTGGCGCAGGCGCTGACGCCGAAGGCGGCGACGGTGGCGATGATGATGGAGGTGCGTAAGGATTTCATGCGTGCTCCTATAAAAGTGTTTTGGAAATTATCCGAGATAATAACGATCGGGTAATCAGTTTGGTTGACGCAATTTTACAAGCGCGGCGTTCCGTGCGCGCGAAGGTGAAAGGCGAGTTTAGTGTAAGCCGTCGTGCAATAAAGGGCGGTAGCGGCGCACGCGGTCATCGTCGTCGCCGAGCATTTGAAACAACGCCAGCAGACCGTCGCGTCCGGCATTGTTGCGAAACGCCGGATCGCGTTGGGCAATTTCCAGCAGCTGTTGCATTGCTTCTTCGAAGTCGTTGTGCACGACCTTGGTCGCTGCGAGTTGATAACGACTGTCGAGATCGTTTGGGTCAATCGCGACCGATTCTTCGAGCTCACCGACAGAAGGCGCACCTTGCGAGGCACGAATGAAACCGAGATGAACGATCAAGTGCCGGCTCTCCGGGTGCTCACGCACGAACGATGGCAACGCATGCAGCAGCTCGTCGGCTTGATCGAAGCGGCCGGCGATCACTAGCAGCTTCACGAATTCGAGCGGCGTTTTGACGTTGTCCGGTTCGGCCAACGCCGCTTCCGTCACCAGCTTGATTGCCTGCTCGGAGGCACCTTGGCTGTACGCTTTTACCGCTTCGGCATATAAGCGATAGGCGCCGCGCAGCGGTACATGTTTATTGATGAAAGCGCGCACGTTGGCTTCGGAGTCGTCGCCTTCCAAGGTGTCGAGCACCTGGCCGTTGCGGTAGAGTCGCAACGTCGGCAGTTGGGCCACGCCATGTTCGCGAGCGAGCACGTCGAGCTCGTCGGTATTAAGCAACACCACCACAAAACGGCCACCGCATTGCGCCGCTAGCCGTACCAGCCGCGGGATCAGCATCATGCAGCCGCCGGCACGTGGCGACCAATAACTCGCCAGAACCGGCGTATTTTTGGAATTTTCCAGAACCAAGCTGCTAAAGTTATCAGCAGTGGCATCGAAGATATGGGAGGCGGTGGACATTAGGGGGTAACAATACCGAAGGCGACTGGCCCTATACAAGTTACTAACACGCTATAATGCCCGCGACTTTACCGCTTATTTTATAAAAGGCTTTTTCCCGTGATTGAAATCAACAATGTTAATGTTGTCTCTCAAGAGCTGCTACCGACCCCGGAGCAGGTAAAGGCGGCGTTGCCACTGTCGGCGAATGCCGAGCAAACCGTGGTTGCCGGCCGTGAGACTGTACGCCGCATCCTCGCCCGGCAAGATCATCGGCTGTTTGTCGTCGTCGGCCCGTGCTCGATCCACGACATCGCCGCGGCCGAAGAATACGCCGCACGGTTAAAGACACTGGCTGACGAAGTGTCGGATACGTTGTTCTTGATCATGCGTGTCTATTTTGAAAAGCCGCGCACGACCGTCGGCTGGAAGGGCTTGATCAACGATCCGTATATGGACGATTCCTTTCATATCGAGAAAGGACTTCATATGGCGCGCGAGTTGTTGTTACACGTCGCCGAGCGCGGATTGCCGGCGTCGACCGAAGCGCTCGATCCGATCACGCCGCAATATTTGTCCGATCTTATTACCTGGACCGCCATTGGCGCCCGTACCACCGAATCGCAGACGCATCGCGAGATGGCGAGCGGCTTGTCGATGCCGGTCGGTTTCAAGAACGGCACCGACGGCAGTCTGGGCGTCGCCGTCAACGCGCTCAAGTCGGTGTCGCAGCCGCACCATTTCCTCGGCATCAATCAGAACGGTCAGTCGGCCGTGTTTCGTACGCGCGGCAATGCGCATGCGCACATCGTCTTGCGCGGCGGCGGTAGCGGCCCGAACTACGACTCGGTGAGTGTGGCGATGTGCGAACAGGAGCTAGAGCGCAACGGCCTCGCACGTAATATCGTCGTCGATTGCTCGCACGGTAATTCGAAGAAGGACCCGGCGTTGCAAACATTGGTCGCCGAAGACTGTGCGCACCAAGTTATCGAAGGCAACCGCTCGCTCGTTGGTCTCATGCTCGAGAGCAATCTGCACTGGGGCAATCAGTCGATCCCGAAGGACTTGAAGCAGCTGAAGTACGGCGTGTCCGTTACCGATGCTTGCATCGATTGGCCGGCGACCGAGAAGTTGTTGCGTTTGCTCGATGCAAAGCTGAAGACAACGTTGCCGAGCCGTACCGCGAAGTGAGTCGAGTCGGTAGCGCGGGCAAGCGTTGCCCGCGCTACGATTTACCCGCCGCTATTTTCTCTACCATCTCGGTCCGTTCGTTCAACACTAAATCACGCCAGTTGTGACCGCTGAGCGCGTCAGCGCTGGCGCGTGCCAGATCTTCCATCACCGCGTCGACGATCGGATCGGCCGGCTCGGGTACCGACGCCGGGCCGGCGATACGGATGGCGTGCAACACGTCGCTTAGCGGAATCGTTTCGAGTGGTTGCGTCGGCAAATAGGTCGGCGGATTTTTGCGCGTCTGTGCCAGCAGACCATGCGCCATGAACGAGGCGAGTAGCTGTTCAATCGTCAACGGCGGATGTTTCAATGCATGTGCCAATGCATCGGCGGTCCACGCCGGGCGCGCGAAGTAATAGTGATTGCCGATCAGGCGCGCAATCGATAAACCTAAACGCTCCTTGTGCCGATTACTGAGCAGCGCGCTGCGCTCGCGCGTCACGCGCGTTACATAGCCGGGATGTTGGTGATAGTAGGCGATGCTGGCGCCGACCAGCAGAATCAACCAACACAAATACATCCAGATCAACGAGAAGATCAGGATGGCGAAGCTGGCGTACACCGCGCGGTACTGTCCCGAACCGACCACCAACGTCGTGAACAACCAACCGGCGCTCTGCCACAGCACGCCGGCGACGACGGCGCCAACCAGTGCCGAGCGCAATCGCACTTTGGTATTCGGCAGAAAGACATAGACGAACGCGAACGCGCCGATCACCAATAGATATGGAACGATCTTGGCGGCAATTGTCGTCAGGCTGTGGATCGGCTTGAGCATGCCGCTCGAGCTGAGCGAGGCGGTAACACCCATCGCCGTGAAGAACAGCAGCGGGCCGATGACCACCACCGTCAGATAATCGCCCAGCCGGCGCATGAATCGTTGCGGACGGTATACGTGCCAGATCGAGTTGATCGCCTGCTCGATTTTGTAGATCAGCGACACGCTGGTATAGATCAGCATGCCAAAGCCGACGGCACCGAGCACGCCGACGCGCATTTTCGATACGAACTGCAGGATCTGCCGGGCGATTTCGGCGCCCTTATCTTCGAGCGGTGCCAGCAGTTGCACCAGCAGCGGCTCGATCTGGTTGTGAAAACCGAACGCCTTGAGCACCGAGAAGGTGACCGCCAACAAGGGAATCAGTGCCAGCAGTGCCGTGTACACCAAGCCCATTGCCTGGAGCGACAGCTGACCGCGTGCCAGATCGCGGACAACGACAGCGCCGATGCGCAGGCTGCGGATCAGCGTCGCCTTGGCCGGCGGCTGTCGCTCGAGATCGGTGTCCCAGACCAAGCGGGTGAGGGCTTTGCGGGTTTTTCTGAAGGCCATCGTCTGATCGAGTTTATCGGCGTTGATACTTAATCATCTTATACGGTGGGTCGGATATCGACACAATTTCGCCTAGGTTCCCCCGTTGATTTGGCCCCTTGCCCGTCAACGGGAGGGGGGCGTGCAAGTTCGCTGACGCAACTGACATTGCCCGGTATAATCGCGCGCCCTATGAGCCTACAACGCGAAATCTCCCGCCGGCGCACGTTCGCCATCATCTCGCATCCCGACGCCGGTAAGACGACGTTGACCGAGAAGCTGCTGCTGTTCGGCGGCGCCATTCAGCTTGCCGGCACCGTCAAGGGCCGCAAGAGTGCGCGTCATGCGACCTCCGACTGGATGGAGCTCGAAAAGCAGCGTGGTATCTCGGTAACGTCGTCGGTGATGCAGTTTCCGTACAACGACAGCGTCGTCAATTTGCTCGACACGCCGGGCCATGAAGACTTTTCGGAAGACACCTACCGCACGCTGACGGCGGTCGACTCGGCGCTCATGGTTATCGACAGCGCCAAGGGCGTCGAAGAACGCACGATCAAGCTGATGGAGGTGTGTCGCCTGCGCGACACGCCGATCATGACTTTCATCAATAAGCTCGACCGCGAGAGTCGCGACCCCATGGAGCTGCTCGACGAAGTCGAGCGCGTGCTCGGTATTCGTTGCGCGCCGGTGACCTGGCCGATCGGTTCCGGTCGCCGCTTCAAGGGCGTGTATCACTTATTGCAGGACAGCGTTTATCTGTACAGCCCGGCCCATGGCGGCCGTATTCAGGAAGGCGATCTTATTAAAGGTCTCGACAACCCGGCGCTGGAACAGGCGTTGGGCGAACAGGCCGATGAATTGCGCACGGTGGTCGAGCTCGTGCGCGGTGCCGCCGAACCGTTCGATCCGGCAGCGTATCTCGCCGGTAGGCAAACGCCGGTGTACTTCGGTTCGGCGATCAACAATTTCGGGGTACGCGAGCTGCTCGACGCGTTCGTTGAACATGCGCCGGGCCCGCGGCCGCGCGACGCCGGCGAGCGCGTGGTCGCGCCCGACGAAGAAAAATTCAGCGGCTTCGTGTTCAAGATCCAAGCGAACATGGATCCGAAGCACCGCGATCGCATCGCCTTCTTGCGCGTCACCTCCGGTCGCTACAGCAAGGGCATGAAGCTGTATCAGGTGCGCACCGAGCGCGACGTGCAGATCAGTAGCGCTATCACTTTCATGGCGCGCGAGCGCGAGCGTGTCGATGAAGCATACGCCGGCGATATTATCGGTCTCTACAACCACGGCACTATCAGCATCGGCGATACCTTCACCGAAGGCGAAGATCTCAAGTTCACCGGCATTCCGTACTTTGCCCCCGAATTGTTCCGTCGCGTCATGCTGCGCGATCCGTTACGCATGAAAGCGCTGCAAAAAGGTCTCGATCAGTTGAGCGAGGAGGGCGCGACGCAGGTGTTCCGGCCGGTGATGGGCAATGATTTGATTTTAGGCGCGGTCGGAAATTTGCAGTTCGACGTAGTCGCCTGGCGTTTACAGAACGAATACGGCGTCGAGTGTCGTTACGAATCGGTCGATGTCACCACCGCTCGCTGGGTCGATGCCGATGATGCCAAGCTTAAAGAATTCCGCCGTCAGTACGAAGGACGGTTGGCGCTCGACCGCGCCGGCCATCTGGTTTATCTCGCCCCGAGCACGGTCAATCTGAACGTCACCATGGAGCGCTGGCCCGACGTGCGCTTCCGGGCGACGCGCGAGCACTAAATCTAGTTTGTGTTGCCCCCACCCTAACCCTCCTCCGCAAAAGCGCGGGGGAGGGAACTCAAAAACGTAAATCCGCGACCCAATTAGTTCCTTCCCCCGCTGTTGCGGGGGGTGAAGCGGAGTTTTCGCGAGTGTCCAGTGGACACTCGCGCCGCTGAACGGGCGCGCTGTCGTTGCGCGCACCGGGCGGGAATAGCTAGGGTGAGGGTAATATCAAGAAAACTTTGGCGGCGGCTCAACCGGAATATTGAGCGCCGTCAACGTGCGTCCCAGTAGGATCGCCGACCCGCGCCCGCGTTCACCGGCGCTCGGGCTGTACTCGAAGGTGTAAATCCGCCGCAAGCGCACACGGCCGTTACCGTCGCGCGCCAACCCAAAGCGCCGCATGGCAGCGGTATCGTCAAGGAACTGCACGCCCAGCGCCTGACATGCCTGCCGGCAATGTGCGACAACGATCTCTTGTGCCCGCCGATGATCGATCCATAGCACCAACAGCAGCGCGACCAGTAACAGGATTATTAGCTCGGGCATAGTCGCTTAGCGAATATCGCTCGGCACCAGCGAATAGACGGCGGCATCGTGGGGTCGCCCGCGCAGTACTAACCGATTGCGCGCGACGCATTCGAAGGTGGCGCCGACTTTCTCGGCGACGCGGCGGCTGGCGAGATTGTCGATCAGGGCGACAATTTCGATCCGAGTGAGATGCAGCTCGCTGAAACCGAACGACGCCGCCAGCTTAGTCGCCGCCGAAGCGACACCATGGCGGGTGCGGCTGGCGCGTACCCAATAGCCGAGCTGACCGAGCTTGTGCGCCGGATTCAGTTGATTGATACCGACGCTGCCGAGCAGCTGGCCACCAGCTGCGTCGGTGATGGCGAACGCGTATTCCGCGCCTCGGTTCCACTGCTGATCGCAAAGCGCGAGCCACTCCTCGCTGTCGCCGATGGAGTAGTCGGGATGACACCACGGCAACCAGCGGCCGATCTGGCGGAGCGACTCGCGGACCGCGGTGTAAAGATGCGGCGCATCGGTCGGTGTGAACCGCCGGAGGGTGATCGCTTCGCTGACAAAAGAAGTGCGCATGGTTTCGCCGTGCGAATAAACTTTCAGCACACTACCTCAGTCCGCCGTGATCGTGTAGCGGATTTGGTTTTTGCCTTGCTGCTTGGCGAGGTACATCGAGCGGTCGGCTTGATTGATGAGTTCGTCGATCGACAGCGGTGTCTTCGAGCAGGTGATCACGCCGATACTGAATGTTACCGGCCAGCGTTCACGTTGCATCTTGTCGGCGAGTTGTCGATGAATTTTAGCGATGGCCTTTTCGCCGGCATCGGCGCCGGTTTCCGGCAGCAGTACGACGAATTCATCGCCGCCCATGCGGCCGACGGTATCGACCTTGCGCAGATGTTGTTGAACGCAGCTGACGACCATGCACAAAACAGTGTCGCCGGCTTGGTGACCCCAACGGTCGTTCACCGCTTTGAAGTCATCGAGGTCGATGAAGGCGATGGTGAACGGATGGCCGTGCCGCGCCAAACGTTGCATTTCGTTCTCGGCAAGTTCCAAGAAGCAGCGTCGGTTGACCGCACCGGTCAGCGAATCGGTGCGCGATAGCTCGTACTCGTGTTGCAGTGCCACGTGTAACGCCGCCAGCAGCAAGCTGGCGATAAGAAATAAGCCCAGGCTAACGCTCGTGTTCCACAGATGAATCAGCGGATGCGGCCACAAATAACCGCCGGTGTAGTCAGCCACGAGCCATGTCAGGACGCTGGCGATGCAGGCGACGATGCCGAGCCCACGTCCGCCGAACCAGGTGACGGCGAAGATGGGCGCGAGATAGAACAGCGAGAAACTGGTTTGGTAACCGGTTAGATAATCGAGGACGCCGACCAATGCGATCGACAACGAGCCGGCCACCAGCCAGAAGAACTTGTTGCGGTCGCTCAGGTAGGCGGCCAGACGTTGTTGCCATCGTTTCATCCCGCCTTAGACCGGCGCCCGGACAATTCAATGCCGTCAGCGGAAAATTGTTAGGGATCGGACGGCGGCGGCCCCAGCGACTCGATGCGATAACCTTGCGGGTAGTCCGCGCGCGGGATGCGCGTACGTAGCCGCGGCTGTTTACGTGGCGGTAGCCAGCGTAGCGCCCGTGCCCGCAGCCGTAGCGAACGGTCGATGGTTGCTACCCACCAGCGCGGCGCCGGCGCCAAACCGAAGGCACGCAGCAAGGCATCGTCGAGCAGGGCGTTGATACTGCGACGTACCAGCGGCTGTAACGGCCGCGGGAACCAGCCGGCGAACATCGCGCGCGTCGCCAGAGCGACACGCTGGTTGGCGTCGGTGAAGCGGAAATGCTTGGCTTCATAGTCGATGTTGTAACGCTCGAACGTCGCGTAATCGTTCGGCAGATCCTGGAGGTGCATGCGCTCGCCGATATTGCGCCAAAACCAGAACCAACCGAGACGTTCGTATTCGCTCATGCGGCGCCAGCCGAAGCGCGCATTCCAGCGGATCGGCTCGAACATGAACGTCGACAGCACGTACAAGAAATCCTCATTGCGAATTTGAAAACGCCCGTGGATGGCGTTCATGCGCGCAATCGCGCGGCGGCCGCGGTCGCTGTCGAAGCCGTGCTCGACGATTTCGCTGACGATCAGATCGGTGTCGTCATAGCGCTTCTGCGGTCGCGCCTCGAACTCACCGGTCGCGTGCAGCAGCGCGCCGATGCGCGGCGCGGCGAACGTGCGAAACAAGGCGAGCTCGAGCGCGCGCGTCGTGTCCCACGGAAAGTCGAAGCAGCCGAGACGCTGGGCGATTGCCTGGCAGTGGGTGCGGGGATCGAGATCGGCGGTGTGTGGGTGCATGGCGAGTCAGCCGACTTTCGTCAGCTCGCGAATGTCCGGCGCGCCGGCGAGCTTGTCTTGTAGCGCGGCCAACGCGGTGGCGACATGCGCCGCCTGCCGGTGTTTGGCGAGCGCCGCGGCATCGCTCCAAGCTTCGACGATGGTGAAGCGTTGCGGATTCACGTTGTCGCGCAATAGCTCGTAATGCAAGCAGCCTTGCTCGCGGCGCGAGTCGTCGGCGAGTCGGGCTAAAACGGTTCGGACGGCTTCGCTGTGAGCGGGAACGGTATCGGCAGTGATAATGACGCGGACTTGCTGAGACATGCTGGGCTCCTAATGAAGCGTGATGCGTTACATTACTACGGAGTGGCGCAATGGTTGGATGCACCGATGTCGAATTATTTCCAGCGGCGATTGATCGGGTATTCGCCGGTAGCGCCCTGAAACGGCAGCACCAATAGACCGAGTAGCCGGCTTGTGAGGTGTTCGTCACGTAGCGTTTCAATACCGATCGTCATTGCTTCGTGGCCGGCTTGCGGCTGCGCTTGATAGGTGCCGAACAGCCGGTCCCACCACGGTAGATTGAACCCAAAGTTACTATTGGTTTCGTGGGCCACGATGGAGTGATGCACCCGGTGCATGTCCGGCGTCACTACCAGCCAGCGCAAGCCGCGGTCGATCGCCAGCGGTAGGCGGACGTTGCCATGGTTGAACAGGGAGCTGGCATTGAGCAGCACTTCGAATACGAACACCGCCAGCGCCGGCGTGCCGATCGCGACGATGGCGCTGAATTTGATCAGCATGGACAACAGAATTTCGATCGGATGGAAGCGGATGCCGGTGCTGACGTCGAAGTCTACATCGGCGTGGTGCACACGATGTAGTCGCCAGAACGCGGGTACGGCATGAAACATGACATGTTGTAGATAAATGACGAGATCGAGCGCGATGATGCTGAGCGCGATGACGAGCCAGGCAGGCGCATGGTAACGATGGAGCAATCCCCAACCCTCGCGTTCCGCCAAGAGCGCCATGCCGACCGCGGTCAACGGTAGTAGCAGGCGCAGCACCAGTGTGTTCAGCAGCGAGAGGCCGAGGTGACTCAGCCAGCGCCGGCCGCGGATGGCGCTGGGTCGGCGACGCGGCGCGAGTTGTTCCCACAGGGCCACGATCATTAGCACGCCGGCGAAGCAGCCGAGTCGGATCCAAAGCTCATGCGCGATGATCCATTGCGCCATGACGGAGTTCCTCCGAGCGTTTAGTTGAGCAGTGCTACGCTTTTGATCTGTGCGTACAGCGCCATACCGGGCGTCACTTGTAGCAGCGCCGCCGATTTGCGCGTGATGCGCGCCAGTAGTACCACCTCGCCGACGGCAAGTCGCAGCATCGTCCGCCCGGGCGCGTCGTCGACGATGTCGAGCACCCGCGCCGGCAAAATATTGAGAATGCTGCTTTGCGCCGGTGGAGTCAGGGCAACGCTAACATCGCGCGCGTGAATGCGCACGCGCACGCGCGTGCCGATCGGCGCGTTGGCGGCGGCGACCGCCAAATGGTTACCGGCAAAGGTCAGTTGCAGCAGGTGGAACGCTGCGTCGTAGTCGCTGACGACGGCGTCGATCACGGCGCTGGCAGTGTCGCCGTGCGCCAGTGGCAAATCGAGCCGCGTGAGCATAGCGCCGATCGGCCCCTGATCGCGCACGCAGCCGTTTTCCAGGAGCACCATGTGATCGGCGATGCGCGCGACTTCATCGATCGTGTGGCTGACATACAACGCCGGCAGCGACAGCTCGCGTTGCAGGCGTTCGAGGTACGGCAGAATGTCGGCCTTGCTGGCCGCATCGAGCGCCGATAGTGGTTCGTCGAGCAGCAACAGTCGCGGGCTGGTTAGCAAGGCGCGGGCGATGGCAACGCGCTGGCGCTCGCCGCCGGATAAATGCCGCGGGTCGCGATCGAGCAGCGGTCCTAAGCCGAGCCATTCGTTCGTCTGCTCGAAGCGAATGCGTTGTTCACTTGCCGGGATACGCTGTAATCCGTACTCGAGATTTTTTCGTACCGACAGATGCGCGAACAAGCTCGCTTCTTGAAATACGTAGCCGACAGCGCGCCGATGGGCGCCGACAAAATGACCACGCGTTTCGTCTTGCCAGCATTCGTCGTTGATGTGCAGCCGGCCTTCGGTGGCACGTATGAGTCCGGCGATGCAGCGCAAGATCGTCGTTTTACCGGAACCTGACGGGCCGAACAGTGCGGTGATGCCGTGCGTCGGTGTGGTGAACGTGGCGTCGAGCGCAAAATCGCCGACGTGCAGACGGAAGTGGGCGGCGACGGTGCTCATATCTGTCGTCGCTGCCGTCGGTTGATCGAGTAGAGCGCCAATAGTACGACGAACGCAAACAGCACCATGCCGGCGGCGAGCGTATGGGCGTTGGCGTATTCGAGTGTTTCGACGTGATCGTAGATCGCGACCGACAGTACTTTGGTTTGCCCCGGAATTGCGCCGCCGATCATGAGCACGACGCCGAATTCGCCGATGGTGTGGGCGAAGCCGAGCACGGTGGCGGTTAGCAGGCCAGGCCGTGCCAGCGGTAGGGCCACAGTGAAAAACCGGTCGCAACACGAGGCGCGTAATGTTGCTGCGACCTCCAGCGGTCGGTCGCCCATTGCTTCGAAGGCGTTTTGGATCGGTTGGACGACGAAGGGTAATGAGTAGATCGCCGAGCCGACGACCAGGCCGGCGAAGGTGAAAGGCAGTAGACCCAGCCCGAGTGCTTGCGTGATCGCGCCGCCCGGGCCGTTCGGTCCGAGTAGCAGTAATAAGTAGAAGCCGAGCACGGTGGGTGGAAGTACCAGCGGCAGGGCGACGATAGCGGCGAGCGGTTGTTTCCAAATGGAACGCGTGCGCGCGAGCCACCAGGCGAGTGGGGTGCCGATGAGTAGCAGGACGAGGGTGGTGACGGTGGCGAGTTTTAGGGTTAGCCAGATGGCTTGCCAGTCGGCGTGGGTCATAGTGAGGATGTTATTTGAATCGCCCTTTCGGGGCGATGACTGTCGAGTGTAATAAATATAAGCAGCGGAATGCTCCGCCCCGCCGCCCAGGGTGACTTTTCTTTGCTTGTGCAAAGAAAAGTCACCAAAAGAAAGCACCCCCCGGGGTGGCGCAACACCTTCCTGCGCTTCTCGCTTTTGGCTTACTAACTATGTCTGGCACAGCCCCTCCCGGGGCTGAGCCAGACGCGCGCCTCCTGCGCGCGTCGACGCCAAAAGCTCCGATGCTCGGAATGCGCCACACGGGGATTAACAGCAACAGCAACTACCCATTCAACTCACCCCCCCACCCTAACCCTCCCCCGCTAGGGCGGGAGAGGGAATGGATCGGTGGCAGTGGGTGTAGGGAGTCACTGACGGCCCAGTCGTTTTTGCTTTTGCTTTTCATCCCCTCCCCTGCGAAGCGGGGGGTGCGGCGGGGTTTTCGCGAGTGTCCAGTGGACACTCGCGCCGCCGAACGGGCGCGCTGAAGTTAGCGCGCACTGGGCGGGAATGGTTAGGGTGGGGGCGGTTGCGGTTGTAGTTATCGTTGCAGTTGCGATTGTCGTTGCGGTTAATCCCCCGGTGGTGCTTAGGCATAAGCCCGAAGGGGAACCGCCAGGGATGGACTACTACGGTGCCAAATACCCCAGCTCCGTAATAATCGCTTTCGCCGCCGGCGATCGCAAAAACGCTCCAACGCGACGAAGCCGAGTGAGGCGTTGCCGGTGCTGATGAATTGAAAAGTTTGGGCGATGTTCTCGCCCTGCACGAGGCGCGGTTCGATGCGAGTCCAAACGCCGAGCTTACGCATGACTTGCTCGGCGGCGCTGCCGTGCGGGGCGGTACCGGCGCGCGCACCGTTGACAGCAGCACCTTAGCTCACTTACTGTTATTTCAGCATCTATTGCCGTCTAGGGAGCTAATAATATGAATTGGGAATTAAAAGTAATCGTGAATTCCGTGGATCTGCATATCCCCAAAATTGAAGTGGGTGCCAAGCTCGGAGGAGCCGCTTTATTTTTTCGGCCATGGGGCCAAAGTAAGAATTTTCTGCCTTACGTATATTCCATTGGTGACCCCATTGCTTTGGCGGGTGGCGGGAAACATGGTGTCGGGATAATCGAAACGGAATATTTCTCGGTACAGGAAAAAAAATTTCCGTGGGTGAAAGATATTGGAATTCTTCAAGGGAAGATAATAGAAATAAACTTAGATGGGACCATTATCGTAACAGGTCGGGTCGATATCAAAATATCGATGGTAGATGAACACAATGATAAAACGGAGTTGCTGGAGAAGTCGGCAGTTAAGTGCAAAGGTATGCAACTTGCCGATACGAACGTTAGGGACGTGGCTACGTTCATTAGGCGGCCGATAACACACGGCCTGTCTTCACTAGCTCGTTAAAATTGCCTGCAGGCGAATCATGTCAGAAATTATTGCGACGAATCTTGGTCAGTCCCTATGGCGCGTGCTGCTGCGGATACTTAATATCGGCGCGTTGCTCTATCAGCTCGGTATCGGCGCGGTATTAGTCGTTGGGTCGTTGTCGATCGACAACTTCGTATGTCTCGGTGGGGAAACGACGAGCGCCGTAGTGAAGTGGTTGTTTGCGGCGGGGGTTTTGGCAATCTTACTTGGGTCGGTATTCAAAGAGGTAAAAAAGAAACCGCTGGATCTGGCGCGCCGCCTTATCTTGAATATAGCGATACTCGGAGTGCTCTATGGCGGCTTTCCGGTGAGCATATACTTAGGCCGGACGTGTTTTGGATTGTAAATGACAGGGAATCGCATCCCGCTGATTACATTTATTACCTCGATCAGCATCGCCCTCGTAAGAGGGCGATTCAATCTACTACGACGCCAAATACCCCAACTCCGTAATAATCGCTTTCACCGCCGGCGATCGCAAAAACGCTAAGAACCAACGCGACGAAGCCGAGTGAGGCGTTGCCGGTGCTGATGAATTGAAAAGTTTGGGCGATGTTCTCGCCCTGCACGAGGCGCGGTTCGATGCGAGTCCAAACGCCGAGCTTACGCATGACTTGCTCGGCGGCGCTGCCGTACGGCGCGGTCTTCGGGTTGGCGATGGCGAGATGGGCAAACTCGCCGTTGTGCAACACGGTGCCGCGATCGTCGACGATCGCTGGCTTTGCGCTCCACAATACGAGTCGACCGGTGGCATAGGTAAAACGGGTGGCGGCGACCGCGAGATTTTCTTGCGCCAATTTCTTTGGATGTTCGTCGTCGGCGGCTAACAGCACGTCGAACGGTGCGCCGTTTTTGATTTGAGCGTAGAGCTTGCCGGTGGCACCGAAACTAGCGACGACTTTGTGGCCGGTGGCGCGCTCGAACTCGGGGACGAGGCGGTTCATGGCGGCGGTAAAGTTGGCGGCGACGGCGGCGTTGACCTCATCGCTTTTTGCCGGAGCTGTTGCTACCAGCAGTGCGACAACAGCGAACGCCGGTCGTAACCAGTTCGGTAAACGCACTAGCTGCTCCGAGTTATTTTTTTGCAAGAATTGCCGCGACCGCATCTTGATAGCGGCTGTCGACGTCGCCTTCGTTGTTCAGCGACACGCGCAGGTCGTGGAGCAAACCGTCGCTCAGGCCGTAAACCCAACCATGCACCGTCACATTCTGACCGCGGGCCCAGGCGTCGCGCATCACCGACGTGCGGCAGACGTGCATGACCTGTTCGATCACGTTGAGCTCGCACAGACGGTCCCACTTCGCTTGCGTGCTGAGCGGCGCCAACGACGACGTGTGTTTGTCGCGGATGTCTTCGACGTGGCGCAACCAATTGTCGATTAAACCGAGATGTTGGCCATGCAGTGCTGAGTTCACGCCGCCGCAGCCGTAGTGGCCGCAGACGATGATATGTTTTACCCGTAGCACATCGACCGCGTATTGGATCACCGACAGACAATTAAGGTCGGTATGGACCACGACGTTGGCGACGTTGCGATGGACGAATACCTCGCCCGGTTCGAGGCCGGTGATTTGGTTCGCCGGCACGCGGCTGTCGGAGCAGCCGATCCAGAGATACGCCGGCGCTTGGATGGCGGCGAGCTTTTTAAAATACGACGGGTCCTGCGCGGTTGTCTTCGCCGCCCAGGCGCGATTGTTTTCGAGAAGCTGACGTAGATAGGACATAGTGCTCCCAGATAGCTAATGCAGCTTAGTGCGTGGCCGCGTCGGTCGCGTCAAAAAGTCGGCGATGACGAGCAGTGCGGTGCGTAAGGCGCCGTACAACGCAGTTTGATGCATTCGGTACAGGCTGCGGTAAACCACACGGGCGAGCCAGCCTTCCAGGCGGATATCGCCGGTGAGATTGCCCATGAGATTACCGACGGCGGTGTACTCGCTCAACGATACCAGCGAACCGTAGTCACGATATATATAGAGTGGCAACGATTTCCCCCTGATCTTTCGCGTCAATGATCGTACTAGCATCGATGCTTGCTGGTGCGCCGCCTGCGCTGTCGGTGGCACCGGCCGTTCGTAGCCCGGGCGCGGGCAGCTGGCGCAATCGCCGAGCGCGAAAATATCATCGTCACGTGTGGTTTGCAGTGTTTGCCGCACGACCAACTGATTGAGCCGATTCGTTTCCAGGCCGCCGATGTCGCGCAGGAAATCGGGCGCCTTGATGCCGGCGGCCCAGACCTTGTGCGCGGCGGGAATGAACAAGCCGTCGTGGGTGTGCAATCCTGCACGCGTCACCTGCGTCACCCGTTTGCCGGTATGGATCGTGACGTTCAGTCGTTTGAGCTCGCGTTCCGCCGGCTTGGCGATCCGCTCCGGCAACGCCGGCAAGATGCGATCGGCTGCTTCGATAATTGTCAGCTTCACGTCCTTTTCCGGATCGATGCGATCGAATCCATAAGCGACGAACAGACGGGCGACATGATGCAACTCGGCGGCGAGCTCGACACCGGTGGCGCCGGCACCGACGATGGCGACGTTCAATTGGCCGGCCGGCGATGTTTCCAGCGTTTGTGCACGCATGAAACTTTCCAGCAAGCGGCGTTGAAACTGATCGGCCTCGTCGCGGTTATCGAGGAACGTACAATGTTCGCGTACGCCGACGATGCCGAAGTCGTTGGTCACGCTGCCGATGGCGATGACCAGGATATCGTACGGGATGGTGCGTGGCGGAATGATGACGGAGCCGTCATCGCTCAGTGTCGGCGCGAGCCGAAGCTGTTTGCGTTCGCGATCGAGCGCCTCGAACCGGCCGAGGCGGAACTCGAAGCCGCGCCAGCTCGCCTGCGCTAAATAATCGAGCTCGTCTTCATGCGCGTCGAGCGCGCCGGCGGCAACTTCGTGCAGCAGCGGTTTCCACAAATGCGTGAGCGAGCAGTCGACCAGCGTGATTTGCGCCTTTTTGCGTCGGCCAAGCTTATTGCCGAGGCGGCTGGCGAGCTCGAGCCCGCCGGCGCCGCCGCCGACGACGACGATCCGAGGTAAGGTGGCTGATTGCATCATTAGTTATTTGTTCTATATGCCGTTTTTGGGTTCCGGCGAGGGTGCACGTATGTTGTATGACGGCGCGGAGGGGGTCAATGTTGCGCTACGCACAACATCGTGCGTGCGGCACTAGTACTATTGTGTGCGTTGACGTTCCCCTGAAAGTTCCCTAGTTTAACCGGTGCTGCTGTAACGTCCGGAAAATAACGAAAGGAGCTCGAGCCATGGAACCCATCAGTCTACTCGTGTCCGCTCTCGCTGCCGGTGCCGCTGCCGGTTTGAAGCCCACCGCCGAGCAAGTCGTGAAAGACGGTTATGTGGCGCTGAAAAGCTTGATTAAGCGCAAGTGGAGCAAGGTTCCGGTCGATCTGCTCGAAGATGATCCGGCTTGCGAATCCCGCCAGGCCGTGGTCCGCGGCGATCTTACTAAAGCGAACGCGGTTGCCGATCAGGAAGCGCTGACGGCGGCGCAAGCGTTATTGGAAAATATTCGCAAGTATGCGCCGGACGACGCGCTGCGCGTCGGCGTCCGTTTAGAGGATTTTCGTGCCGGTGGTCATCTATTGATCCGCGATGTCGAGGCTGAAGCGGCCGGCGTTGATATTAAAAAAGCGGTTATCGACGGCAACGTCGAGATCAGCGGTGTGCGCCAAGGAGGCGCGCGCATCGCTAAAAACCCTCAGTAGCGGCCGGCGGCGCTGCAACAGCGCCACCGGCCGCTACCTTACTCGCCGGTAAGGGCGATATCGATCTGACCGGCGTGTCGGCGGGTCAGAGCGTCAACATCGCCGAGGCGGTTCACAACCACACCGTCAACAACACCTACATCTTGCAGGTCGACGAGCAAGTCAACTCGATGCCGACGCAGGGCTATCTGGTGCAGCGCGGTGTGGTGCCCTATCAAGGTTATTTAACGCGACCGAACGATCCGGACTTATCGATTCGCGGAATCGAGTTGATCAGCGATTTGCGCGGCAAGTTGTTGCATCGCGAGCGTCTGCCGCAACCTCTGCGTATCAGTGTCCGCGGTACGTTGTTTCCGTGCGCGCTGCTGACTGCCGGCTGGTGGGAGCGTCCGGGCAAGGCCAAGATCACCCGCATCGAGTGGAAGGATCCGTTACAACATTGGTTATTTCACGGCTTCGACCTATGGGGCCCGTCGTGGGATTTCTCGTGGACGCTCGACGCCGATCCAACCGCTGACAAACCCTATTTTATCGCTCAGCTCGGTGGCGGCGACGAGGCCGACTCGTTGCCGGTTATTATTCCGCATACCAAGGCGCGCAAGCTCCGCGAGTTGTTCTTGGACAGCTGGGGCGGGCTCGAAGTAACTGTCACTGGTCTACTCGGTCATCGCGAGCAATTTTGCGGGGCTTACCGCGAGCTCGAGAAGTTCGGCGGTTTGCTCGACTACTGCCTATGGCTCGATGACGATGACAAGACCCACAAGATCAGCATCTCTGCCGAGCGCACCGAGCTCTATTCGGGTTATCTCTGGAAGTGCATCGCGCCGCGCAAGTGGTTGCAACAAAAACGCCACTTGAGTCTCGATCAGGTGTACTTTGTATTCGAGCACGTCAACTTCGCTAAGCGCGATGCCATGAACTACGGCTTGGACTGCCTGGCGCACAAGGAAGAGTATCTACGATCGATGCACGGCGAGATGGTGACGATCCAGAAGCTGTCGCCGCTGGTGCCGGGCGATTGCGCTTGGTCGCCGCAGGCGGTGTACGACGTGTTCATCGGCAAGACCACGCAAGATATCTAAAGAGGAATGACGATGGTCGTCATCGTATTTCGTACCCGCGTTCGCGCCGACGCCGATGTGCCGGAAATGGAGGCGTTGGGCGTACGAATGTATGAGCTGGCCGCGTCGATGCCTGGCTTCGTTTCCTTCAAAGACTTCGCCGCGCCCGACGGCGAGTATGTCTCGCTGGTCGAATTCCAATCGGTGGAAACGTTAGCGGCGTGGCGCGATCATCCGGCGCACAAAGAAGCGCAACGCCTCGGTCGGGAAAAATTCTTTTCCGAGTACCACATTCAGGTGTGCACGACCGCGCGTGAGTATCGGTTTCCTTAAAAAAAAGAACACACCGGGAACCTGTTCCCTCTCCAACCCTCTCCCCGCAAGCGGGGAGAGGGAACGGCCCTGGGGGCAGGGGGATCCCGTCGTAACGGGGGGAGAGATTCTTTTATTGTAGTTCCTTCACATCAACGCCCATCGGATTGGTCTGTAGTTTCCCGTCAGCACCGACACGCAGTTGTAAGGTCTTGCCGTATTCCAACGCCTGGTCGGCGGTCGTGTGCAGGCAGCGACCGACGCGGGTGAATTTAGCGTTGCCGAAGCCGACGGTAATGCCGTAGCGGCCGTCTTCGATCCATTCCTTCCAGTGGCCGGCGCCGTCGTTGGCCGGGCTGCGTGTGACCACTTCCCATTCCATGCCATCGTGGCCGACGTCGGGCTTGCCCAGCGGCCATTGGAAGTCGCCGAACATGAAGATCTGATCGCCTTCCTGGGTCGCGCGACCGTTCCAGTCGGGATAGGTGTCGGAGACCCAGATATAGCGCTGTTGCGTGCCGACGACGCCGGCATTGTAGAAGCATAGTCCTTGCGTGGCCCATTGCGCGTGCGTGGGACTGCTGTCGTCGTAAAAGGTGATGGTCCAGCGATTGCCGTCGCCGATGAGGTCCGGCAGATGTGGCGAAACGGCGGCGGCGGACAGCGAATAAAATAAACCGGTGGCGACGAGTCCGTGGCAGGTGATGCGTTTCAGTGATTTCATTTCCGTGATCTCCTTTTCCTTGATGAACGATTTGTGTCATTGCACCGACTGCGCCATGATCGCGGCGGCTCAGTCGGCGCAGGAGTAAATCACGCAGGCGTTACTGAAAGCGACACTGCTTTAGGACGGTACTTTGGTGCTATTGATGACGCATTTAATTTTGGTACGACACGGCGAGACCGAATGGAATCGATTGCAGCGCGTGCAAGGACACACCGATATCGCGTTGAACGACACCGGTATTGCGCAAGCGCGTAAGGTCGGACAGCGGTTGGCGACGGAAACGATCGACGCCATTATTTCCAGCGATCTGCAACGCGCCTACCAGACGGCACAAGCGATCGCCGAATACACGACCCATACGATTATGCTCGACCCGGCGTTGCGCGAGCGTTGTTTCGGAATTTTCGAAGGACTGACGGCGGAGGAAATGCGCCAGCGTTACCTGCCCGAGTTCGAGCGTTGGCAGGTGCGCGATCCGGATTACGAAATTCCCGGCGGCGAGAGCTTGCGCCGGTTGTACGATCGGGTTTGCACGGTGTTAACGGCAATCGCCACGCGTTATGCAGGTCGCCGCGTCGTGCTGGTTTGTCACGGCGGCGTGCTCGATTGCGCGTATCGATTGGCGGCGCCGTTAGCGCTCGAGGCACCGCGGCAACATTTGTTGTTGAACGCGAGTCTCAATCGATTGCGATTTGATACAGCGGCGCGCACCTTTACGATCGAACAGTGGGGTGAGGTCGAGCATTTACAAATGCCGGTGCAAGATGAAGTGGATCGGCGCGCCGTGTGATCATCCTTGCTCGCTCCCTCTTAGGCGGGAGCGGGGCGCGCCGAACCGGGCTAATGCTTTTGTTGTTGTGCTGTCGCTTGATTACTAGCGGCAGACATCGCCGCTGCCCGCTTTTGCATTTCCTCGAGCGTTATATCTTCTTTGTGGGTCGCGATATGCCAGCTGTGGCCATAAGGATCGATCAGGCTGCCGGTACGATCGCCGTAAAATTTATCCTGCACGGGTTGCGCTTCCTTGGCGCCGGCGGCGAGCGCTTGCCGGAATAGCGTGTCGACGTCTTCGACATAGAGCATGATGCTGACCGGCGTGCCGCCGAGCGATTGCGGACTTTGTGCGCCCATCTCCGGGAACTCGTCGGCGAGCATGATGGCCGAGTCGCCGATTCGGATTTCGGCATGACCAACCTTGCCTAGGTGATCGAAGCGCATCGTCTCTTTGGCGCCGAAAGCGCGTTGATAGAAATCGATTGCGCTGGCGGCGTCTTTGACGATGAGATACGGGGTTGCTGAATGGTAACCCTCGGGAATCGGTTTAACAGTATGTGCCATAGTTCGTCCTTGTCGGTTTCTACGAAGCTAGTTTGACCGGCGCTGGCGGTTAAGGTGCCATCGTCAGTGGCTGCGCTAATGATCCGGGTGAAATCTCTTGGGGAAAAACTCTGATCAAAGCTCCATGTCAAATCGACTAAGCAATCTTGCTTAGGGATAGGAGTCTTACTCATGAAAGGAATCTTAAGATGGGTAGTTTTGTTACTGGTGTTGCTGGCAGGTTCAACCTTGAGCGCTTGTAGCTCGATGCATGATGGGTCGGGTACGAGTGCCGGCGATAGTGCAGCGCAGCAATATGACCATGGGTATCCAGATAGCGAAGACTACCGGAGATAATCGCCAATCAAACATATGTGTGGCAGCGAAATGCGTAACCGAGACTATGGGCGCTACGCGTCAGCGTAGCGCCCAGGTCATGTCCCCATCGTGCTACCTGACTTTCCCCTCTAGTACGCCGTCGCTTAGACGCGCACTCTGGCGACCGCAATGAATCTCGGACGGAGGAGCGGTATGACACGGTTTAATGCGTTCGATTGGGTTGCGCTGATATTGCTGATCATTGGCGGGCTGAACTGGGGGCTCGTTGGTTTGTTCGGTTTTAACCTGGTAGCGGCGATCGTTGGCGACATGTCAGTGTTGGCACGCATTATCTATGTACTGGTCGGCATCGCCGCGGTTTTTGTCGCGATCGATGCATTTCGTTGGCGTGGACAAATGGCTGGACTTTCCGAAAGAGGGCATGTTCGTTAACTAATTAAAAATAACAACGGCACGGTAAACGACGGCGCCGGCAGCATTGACGGCGCCGTGGTAGGGGATCGTCATCGTCCTGCTGGCTAAGATTGATTTAGGTCATTAGCGGGAGTACCGTCGCTGCGTTTATATATATAGATATGCAGCAATGACCGCCACCGACACACACCGCATTGATTATCGCTACGGAAACGATCTCTCCCTCGATGAAGTTTACGATCTCTACCAGGCGTCCACGCTCGGCGAACGGCGACCGATTGACGATCGGCAAATCCTGCTCGACATGATCCGCCATGCTAATTTGGTGGTGACCGCCTGGGATGGATCGCTGCTGGTTGGAATCTCACGCACGCTCACCGATTTTTCCTACACCGGTTATCTCGCCGATTTAGCGGTGCGAAAGTCGCATCAGCATCGGGGCATAGGAACGATGTTGATCGAGCAGACCCGTGCCAAAATGGGACCGAGATCGAAGCTGGTGTTGCTCGCTGCGCCGAAGGCGGTAGATTACTACCCCAAGATCGGTTTCAGCAGGCACGATAGTGCCTGGGTGTTGTCCGCGGACGATGCGTTCCCGCTGTCGCCGGCGGATGAGTAGTGCGGACCGCGCTTGCAATTGGCGACTGTGCCGTCGTTGTGAAAACCCGCCCATCAAGGAGGAATAAAAATGGCGAAATATAGTAAGAAGGCATCGACGAAAGTGGCCAAAGCCATGCACGAACGTAAGCGCGGCAAATTGAAGAGCGGTCGTTCCGGCAAAAAGGTAAAGAGCCGCCAACAAGCGATCACTATCGGTTTGTCGCAAGCGCGCAAGGAAGGAGCGAAGGTGCCGCGTAAGAAGAAAACCAAAAAGAAGTCCGCCCGTCGGAAGATATAATTCATCGTATGGCGTCACGCGCAACCATTTATAAAGTCGATCTGCAAATTGCTGACATGGATCGCAATTACTACCAGAACCATGCGCTCACGGTCGCGCAACATCCGTCCGAGACCGAGGAGCGCATGATGTTGCGCGTGCTGGCGTTCGCGTGGTGCGCCGATGCCGCGTTGGCTTTCGGTCGCGGCCTGTCGACCGAGGATGAGCCGGATCTTTGGCGGAAGGATTTGACCGGCGCGGTCGAGCATTGGATCGACGTTGGTCAACCGGAAGAACGCGACATTCGCCGCGCTTGCGGCCGCGCCAAGCAAGTGACGCTATTTTGTTACGGTGGCCGCGGCGTCGATTTTTGGTGGACTCAAATTCGGCCGCAACTCGAACGTTTGCGCAATCTCACCGTGCTGAACGTGCCGACGATTGCGACGCAAGCGCTAGCGCGGCTGGCCAAGCGAACTATGCAGTTGCAATTCACCATTCAAGACGGTCAAGCGTGGGTAACGGACGGGGCAGAGGCGGTATCGATCGAGCCGCTCGTCTTATTTGCCCCGGAAATGGCGGCGCGTTGAGTCATTTCCGCCCCATGTCGATCCGGCATGGGTAAATTCCGGGGAAAACCCGCCTGACGTAAAGTCGACGTTGTCCCCCGCGTGGCATAAGCGTTGCTCCTATAGAAGTAGATAACAATGAACGGGGCGCACCATGCTGTATCGTACCGAGCGGGGAGTCTCACTAGCTGAATTCGTGGTAACGCTGACATTGCTGGCAGTTTGCGCGTTGCTGACAGCACCGGTGTATTACAAATTTGTCGACGAACTGAAAGCGACCAATTTTACGAATAGTTTGGTCGGGGTGCTGGGTTATGCGCGCGGACAGGCGGTCGAGCGCGGTCTAGCGGTCAGCATCTGCAGCAGCGATGACGGCCATCACTGCACCGATACGCCATGGGAGCACGGTTATATCGTGTTCGTCGACGATGCCGGCGAACCGCAAGTACTGAAACGTTACGAGCCGGAGAATTCGGCGATACGAGTCACATTGACTGGTCACCGCTATATCCGGTTTGCCCCTGCCGGAAATTTAGCCATCCAAGCGTCGCTCGACGAGCATGCTGTGGATACGAGCCCATGGTTGGCCAAGCTTTCGCCAGTGGCGGCAGCATATGCCGATGACGATGTTCCGCCCACCCTCACGAAAGAAATCGTCGCCGACACCCGCGGTACGTTTCAGATCTGTGCCGGCCATGCTGGACGTGTGGTGCAGCTATCGATGATCGGTCGCATCAGCACCAAATCCATTCGCTGCGACTAGCCCCCATTCGCTAGTGCGTTGCCTTCCAGGCGCGATACGCTTTCCACTCGCGCCAATCTTGGAATTCTTTATATTCCGGCGTGTCTTTGTTGGCTTCCTTCCAGCGTTGGAATTCCTGAAATTCTTGGAACTCGCCGTAAGCTTCCGGCGTCGACGCGTCAGCGACTTTAGCGGTCGCCGGTGTATTAACCTTCGCCTTCTTATCGGAATAGACCGTGAACTCGCCGGTCTCGCCGGAAAATATGCCGGGTCCTTCCGGAATCTCGTTGCGACTTTGATAGGTGAAGGGAGTGCCGCCGCAGCCGACTAAGAAGACGGTGAGTAGTGATATCAGCAACGCGTTACGAGCGATCATTGATTGAGCCTAAGAATTAACAAGAAAAAGAAGTATGCACCGTCGGCAACGCGTTGAATATCGCTGCCGATGGTGTCAGGACAACTAGAACTTCAGGCGGGTACCGACGGTAACGATCTTGATGTCTTCATATTCGGTGTCCGGCCGATCGAAGCTGTGGATCTTGGCGCCGGCATACAGCTCCGCCCACTTGGTGGCGTTGTAGACGTAACCGAGGCCATACACCGTCGACTCGTCTTCGGCGAGCAAGAAATCCTCGCCCTTGCCGTAGTCGACAGCAATCGCATGATCGCCGAACTTATAGCCGACCTTGACGTAATTGAAGGTGGAGTCCTTCTTTGTCGGTGTCGCTTCGTCTTGCACGTTCGAGTGGGAGTAGGTGAGATTCAGACCGAACGGTGCCAACCAAGAGATCGAGCCGCCGACGGTTTTTTCCTGTCCGCGGGCCGAGTTGGTATCCTCTTTGGCGTAACCGATGGTGCTGGCGAGCATACCGCCGGCGCCTAAATCCGTGTTCAAGCTCACCGCGGCTTCGTTGATCGTGTCGCTGGTTGCGCCAGTGGCGGTGTTGTTGGCGTCACCGGTACTGATCGCGAATTTGATCGGACCGAACGCCGGTGAGTCATAGCGCAGGCGGTCGTAACGGCTTTTGAAGTCCTGCTGGTTAATGGTGTCGTTGATCTTGATGGTGGTGGCAACGCCGGCAGTGGTATAGAAAACTAATGAACCGCCGAGATCGGCGACGCCGGCCCATTGCACGACGTTAGTACCGGAAAGATCGACTTCCGTACCGCCGTCGGCCGCGCCCGAGCCCTGGCCGATACTAAGGCGGCCGAGGTCGTCGTTGCTGAAGTACGCTTCGATAATGCGCTCTTTCAACGTCGAGTCGGCGTACTTGTTGGCTTGCGTGACTGATTTGGACGAATTGGAAAGATATTCCCATTCCAAATTAACGCCGGCCTTTAGGCTCGGAGTGATGTCGTCGCTGCCGGTGAAACGGAAACGGGTGCTGCTGATGGCGTTGTCGACGTTGTGCAGTTCGGTGGTGGCGCTGTCATCGGCCCACATCAACGCCCGGTTAACCTGTCCCGATAACTTCGCCTCGAGTGCATAGGCAGAAGAACCGGCAGCATAGAGTGCGGTGCCGATCGCTACAGTCAATAACTTCTTGTTCATGAACTTCTCCTTAGTAAAAGTGATTAATCAGAATTTCTTCGGTTGGCAGCCGCGACCTCCATGTCGAATTTCCTCCTTGGCGAAAAACGCGCTCCGGTCGATAAAAAACAACACAGGCCCGTCAATATCGGTGGCCAATATAAAACCGACGGACAATTCCCGGTCCGTCGATCTTGTCTTTACTTCAAGCGCTGGTGCGTTTGCAGTACCGCGCCAAACGCTGGGTCAATCCATTGCTCAGGTTCGCGCAAGATACGGTCTGCACTTTGCAGATTTATTGCGGATTTCTTTCGCACATGTGAAACCGACTGCAACTGTATCGGCGAACTATGACAAAGATTTGAGCGCCGACGAAATCAATTTTTATTATGGTGATAGAACTGATTTGGAATAGAGCGGATTGACGATGTGTCAATTGTTATCGTGTCGCTATCGGTCGCCGTGGATCGCTGCACCATTCACTCCATGAGCCGGGATAAAGCCGTGCTCCCTGTAGCCCGGCGATTTCCAAGGCCAATAAGTTATGACAAGCGGTGACGCCCGAACCGCATTGATTGACGAGGGTGTGAGCAGGGTGATCACCCAACAGCGCATCGAATTCTTGGCGCAGTTGCGCGGCCGGTTTGAAGTGACCCTCCGTGGTTAAGTTGTTTTTGAAAAAACGATTGCCGGCGCCGGGAATATGGCCGCCGACCGGATCGAGGGTTTCGTTCTCGCCGCGGAAGCGATCGGGGGCGCGTGCGTCGAGTAGTAGCATGTCGGGTTGTTGCAGATGTGCCCGCACATATTCCGCGTCGACCGTCGGCTCGCTCAGTTTCCAAGTGAAGACCGTCGGTTGCACCGAGGGTATCGCTTGCGTGACGGCATGACCGGCGTGTTGCCAGGCCGACAAGCCGCCGTCGAGCACGGCAACCTTGCTGTGTCCTAACCAACGTAACAACCACCAAAGCCGCGCCGCGAACATACTGCCATGATTGTCGTAAGCGACGACTTGAGTATCGTTCGTTACGCCGCAGCGGCCTAAGGTTGTCGCTAATACGGCTGGATCGGGCAGGGGATGGCGACCGTTGTCGCCAGTCTTCGGCCCGGAGAGGTCACGGTCCAAATGCAGGAACTGGGCATTGGCGATATGCGCGGCGCGATAAAGCTGCTCGCCGGCGTCGGGCTGCGCAAGATCGTGGCGGCAATCGAAGATGCGCCACGATCCCTCATTACTATAAGTCGTCAATTCCCCTACCGAGACGAGCGTGCGAAAGATCATTGCGCCTCAATCCTTCTGTGCTTCGACTTGGATTAATAGCTTTACCTTGTCGCCCACCATCGGCACACCGTAGGAGATGCCGAAGTCGGAACGCTTCAAGGTTGCCGATGCTTCGGCGCCGCATACCGTCTTTTTCGATTTCGGATGCGGACCGCAGCGCAGCTTATTAATGGCAAGCGCTACCGGTTTGGTCTGGCCGTGCATTGTCAATTGACCATCGAGCCCGGTCAACCTATCGCCGTTGAAGTGCGCACCGGTCGATTTGAACGTGATCGTCGGGTATTTTTCGACATCGAAGAAATCCGGTTTGCGCAAATGCGCTTCGAGATCAGCCAGGCCGGTGTCGATCGACGCGGTATCGATGGTGATTTCGGCCGCGGCTTTTTTCGCCTCGCGGTCGAGCGTAAGGCGGCCGCTGGTGCTGTTGAAACGGCCGCGCTGCGTGGAAAAGCCGAAATGGTTGATTTCGAAACTGGGAAACGTGTGTTGCGAATCGATCGTGTAAGTTTCGGGTGCGGCGAACGCCGTGCCGGCGATAAGACCGATGGTGGTGACGGCGGCGAGACGTGCAAACATAGGAACAGCTCCTCGTAGCGATTAGCTATGTTCATTTAACACATTTTTCGGGCAACGTCCGCCGACGCTTTAAATTTTGGTAAGAGATCGAAAGATTCGCGATCGAGAATACGCGGTTAGTAATATAGTCGTGCTTGTCGGCGATCTTACACGTGCATCAGTCGGCCGCCGGCAAATGACCAGTTTTCCCATGCTGTTTCGCTGAAATAAATCATGACGTTTTCAGGGTTTAGTGCCGGTGCACGGGCGAGCCCGGAAAGAATGTCCTGTAAAATTTTCTTTTTGACCTTAACGCTACGGCCGACGGAAAAAAGAATTTCGATCAGGACGAAGTCGTCGGTGCGGTCGGCCGTGGCATCCGGATAGCGCGGATCGAAGCGGAAATTCTCCGGCTCGAGCTCGAGTACGCGGTGAAATTGGTCCTGCTGCGGTACACCGGACAGCACGAGCGCGTTGTGCACGGCGCTGAAGACCGCCGCTTTGAAGTCGGCCGATTTCGGTTTACGGACAGTGATGGTTACCAATGGCATGGGGGTTCTCCGGATAGTGTAGGAAGAGTCTAAGAATACCCGTGCTAATCTACCGTCGAATTTCGCCGATTCGCCAGACGATGTCGCCAACCAGACAACCTTATGTGCCGATGCACCCGCCAATGCTGGAGCGCCTGCCGCGTCCGGTATACGTGCGCGCACAAACATTGGCGGCTGGCACACACTTCACCACCCATCAGCACGATTGGGTGCAATTTTTATATGCCAGCTCGGGCACGTTACGCGTGCGCTTACCGACCGGCAGTTTCGCGGTGTTGCCGAAGTACGCGGTGTGGATTCCGACCGGGATGCCGCACGATGTCGCTACCTTCGGTAAAGCGAGTTTTCGCAGTTTGTATATCGATCCGACCGTGGCCGGCGTCGCCGGCACGCGCTGTCGTGTGGTCGAGGTGACGGCGTTGGTACGCGAGCTGATCAGCGCCGCGACGTTGTTGCCGGTGGAATATGAAGAGCGCGGGCGTGACGGGCGGCTGATCGCGACGTTGCTCGATGAGATCGCCGCGCTTACTGAAACCGATGTGCACTTACCGATGCCAGTCGATTCGAGACTGCGGCACATTTGCGACGTGTTGTTGGCCGAACCGGCCGATCCGCGTGGCCTCGACGAGTGGGCCGACACCGCCGGCGCATCGACGCGCACGCTCGCACGTCTGTTCATCAAAGAAACCGGAATGGGCTTTCGCGAGTGGCGCCAGCGGTTACGCCTGCACAGCGCGCTCGAACGAATCGCCGGCGGGGTCCGTATCACCGTGGTCGCGTTGGAAGTCGGCTACAGTTCGACGTCGGCGTTCATTGCCGCGTTCAAGGAACATTTCGGTCGACCGCCGGGCGAGTTGTCGCCGAAGCCGGTGGTCGACGACGACGATTAAGCGGCGTCGTCCTCGCTCGCCACTTGCGTCGCCGGATTTTCGGCCGGCGTTTCTTTCGTCGACAATAGCGCCCTCAATGCTGCCAAGCTGGCGTTGCCTTCCGCGCGGCTCGCTTCGGGGTCGCGCTTCTCGCCGCTGATTTGCAAATTGTCGCGCCCCATCTCGTCGATGAAGCGGCTCGGCTGGCAGCGGTGCCAATCTTTGCCGCGACGCCGCTTCGAGCAATAGCTGATGAACAATTGTTTCTTGGCGCGGGTGATGGCGACGTACATCAGCCGCCGCTCTTCGTCGACCTTGCCGGTCTCGGCCGACTCGCGATGCGGCAGAATCTCTTCCTCGGTGCCGACTAAAAAGACGACCGGAAATTCGAGGCCTTTGGCGGCGTGGATCGTGCTGAGCTGAACCGCGTCGCTGCCTTCGTCCTTGCCTTCGAGCATATTCATCAGCGCCACGGTCTGCGTCATTTCCAGCAGCGTTTTCTCGTCGGCTTCGGCGCGGGTCGATATCCAGTTGACGAAGCGCTGCACGTTCTCCCAGCGGGTCTCGGCATCGCGTGGCTCGAGGCTGTCGGTGAGATGCATCTGGTAATCGATCGCCTTCAACAGATCGTTCAGCACGGCGCCGGCCGGCTCGCCGTCGGCGCGCACGGCCATGTTGTTGATGAAGTCGCAGAAGGTCTGCAGCGGTGTCAGTTGTTGCGGCTTCAAGCGCAGCGTCAACCCCATCTCGTAGACGGCGGCGAACATACTAAGTTGGCGCTCGCCGGCGTAACTGCCGAGCGCTTCCAGTGTCTGTGCACCGACACCGCGCCGCGGCGTGGTGACGGCGCGCACGAATGCCGGATCGTCGTCGGCGTTGGCGATGAGCCGCAGATAAGCGACGATGTCTTTGACCTCGGCGCGATCGAAGAACGATTGCCCGCCGGAAAGACGATAGGGAATGCGCTGGGCGCGTAAAAACTGCTCGAACACGCGCGCCTGGTGGTTGCCGCGGTAGAGAATGGCGTAGTCCGAATACTTCGTGCGGCTTTGCAGCTTGTGCGCGCCGATGCGCATGACGACGCTCTCCGCTTCGCGCTCTTCGTCGGCCATGGCGGTCACCTGAATCGGGTCGCCGTAGCCTAGATCGGACCACAGCCGCTTCTCGAACAGCTTCGGGTTATTAGCGATTAGCGTGTTCGCCACTTTGAGAATGCGCCCGGTCGAACGGTAATTCTGTTCGAGCTTGATGACTTTGAGCGTCGGGTAGTCGGTTTGCAGCGTCTGCAAGTTTTCGACGTTGGCGCCGCGCCAAGCGTAAATCGCCTGGTCATCGTCGCCGACCGCGGTGAAGCGGCCGATGTCGCCGCACAGCTGACGCAGCAATCGATATTGCGCGCCGTTGGTGTCTTGGTATTCGTCGACCAAAAAGTAGCGCAACTTGTCGCGCCAGCGCGTGAGCGCTTCCAGGTTGTCGGCGAACAAGCGCACCGGCAGCAAAATCAAATCGTCGAAGTCGACCGCTTGGTAAGCGCGCAAGGTGTCGTCGTAGTTGCGGTAAGCACGTGCCGCCGCCACCTGGGTATCGTCGGTCGCCAGGCTTTCGGCGGTATCGGCGCCGACCAGCGCGTTTTTCCACGACGATATCTGCCATTGCGCTCGGCGTACCGTTTGTTTGTCGACCGTGCCGATAATCTGCGAAAGAATGGCGAAGGCGTCGTCCGAATCGAGGATCGAGAAGCGCGGTTTGAGCCGCAACGCCGCCGATTCGGCGCGCAGGATCTTCACGCCGAGCGAATGGAACGTCGAGATCGTCAGGCCCTGCAGCGCTTTGCCCGATGCCATCGACGAAATGCGCTCTTGCATCTCGCGCGCGGCTTTGTTGGTGAAGGTAATGGCGGCGACATGGCTCGGCTTGTAGCCGCATTTGCCGACCAAGTGCACGATCTTGTGGGTGATGACGCCGGTTTTACCACTGCCGGCGCCGGCCAAAACAAGAAGTGGCCCGTCGACGTAACGGACCGCTTCGGTTTGCGGAGGATTGAGTGCGATTGCCACGAGTGCCGATTGGAAAAATGCGAGAACGGTGAAAGCGAATCAATGAGCCAGCGATTATAGCCGACCGGTCCGGCTTCGTTCGACCGCGTTATGCATTGAGGAGGGTGGAGCATGAGTGCGTCGTCTTTTCAAGAAATGTTTTGTCGTTTGTTGAACGCAAAGGATCAAGGTCGCGCCGCTAAGACTATTGAAATTTTTGGTTGGTTGATCCTGGTGGAGGCGACGCTGATGTTATTTCTGCCGCATTTCGTCGCGACCGTGTTGTATTTGCCGGCGTTGACCGAGCAGGGCGCCAATTATTTTCGTTTGGTCGGTGTGTTGGTGGGTGGCTTGGGCATGTTGTACGTCGTTAGCGGCCGTTTGAACGCCGACGGCTTCGTGTTCGCGTCGTTGCTCGATCGGCCGTTGGTGCCGCCGGTAATGGCGCTGCTTTGGTATCTAGGGATCGTGCCGGGACCGTTGGCGCTGGTATTTGCCGTTACCGATTTCGGTAGCTTTTTATGGACCTTGCTGACCGTGCGCCGGCACGGATTTAAGTAACGCCACTCGTCCGCCGGTTCTCAGCGCAAATCAGATTTACATTTGTTGTCGTCAGCGTCCGTGTTCTGATGGCAAAGCCTTAGCGGCCGGGACAACAGCGGTGCAGTGCAGCGCCGATACACTACCCGGGGAGGCCTGAATTCAATGAAGAACAACAGCACAATCCGCGACGGTGTAGGGGTAGTACAAGTATCCCGCTTTAGCTAGTTCGTTCCTCAAATTTAATTATTATTTATATGCGATCGTTGGCCCACCGGCGGTATTGCCGGCAGTGTGTCCCGCGATGACATCCTTAAATCTCCGCAGGCCGCGCTAAAAAGCGCATTGATCGTTCGATCATTTTTTAGTGTGCGCAAAAAATTTCGCTAAGTATTTTTTCAAACAAGCCGATACGTTCGGAATGAACGGTCGTTGACGGAATCGTTAGAGATCCTATATTTCAACAACGACTCCAATGATTCGATGGAGCAGTGCTCGACGTACAGGGAAGTATCCGCACCCGGCGGCAACACTAAGCACAAGGACGGGCGACCAGCTTTGCGTTACTGTCGACGACTCTCGTCGTTGACGCCATTAGCGCCATTATTACGTCCTCGCAGTGATTCTGTGCCCTCTTTTGGCACGGAGGTGGGTTTGTGTGCGTCGTTTTTTTGGGCCGTGTTGCAGTTGTGTCTTTTTAACGTGTTAGAGGCAGAGTGACGCGAGCGGTCGGGCAGAAGGAATAGGTCCGACTTAATTCCCGTTATTCAAACAAGGGAATGAGGGGTGGTGGTGGGCGAGACGCAACGGAGAGAGGTTCGCTCGATATTGCTGGTGGCCAACGCCGGTGATTCCGAGATCGCCGCCTTGCAACAGGTGTGCGCGCGTGCGTCTTATAAATTGATCCCGCCGCCGGTGCAGGATGTCGATATCGGCGCGCGCGTGCTGTTGATCGGCGGCGGCCAGACCGCCGAGACGACGCTGCGTCTTATCGGTGATGACACCGATGTATTCGATTTGCTCATTACGCATGATTCGGCGGTGCTCGACTGCCCGGAATTGTTGCAGCGCTGTGCCAATGTGCTGGTCGCGCCGTATGCAGAGGCGGTATTGTTACAGAGCCTAGAATTTCCGTCGCTCGACGACGATTCGCCGCCCGAAGTGTGCGCGAATCTCATCGGCCGCTCGCCGCAAATCAAACAACTCATCCGCATCATGCACACCGTCGCCGGCTATGACGCGCCGGTGCTCATCAAAGGCGAAACCGGCACCGGCAAAGAATTGGTGGCGCGTGCGATTCATTACAGCAGCCCACGGCGCGATCAACCATTCGTGCCGGTCAACTGCGGTGCGCTCAATGACGAATTGTTGTTAGCCGAATTATTCGGTTACGAACGCGGCGCGTTCACCGATGCCAAGCGCTCGCATCGCGGACTCGTGGCGCAGGCCAAGGGCGGCGTGCTGTTCCTGGACGAAGTCGACTGCCTCTCGCCCAAAGGCCAAGCGGCGTTACTGCGTTTTTTGCAAGAGCAGGAATACCGGCCGCTCGGTGCCGAAACCGTGTATCGCAGCGACGTACGCGTCATCGCCGCTACCAACAAAAATTTGGAAACGCTGATCGCGCAAGGTCAATTCCGCGAGGACTTGTATTACCGTGTCCACTTGCTCGATCTTGAGTTACCGCCGCTGCGGTTTCGCGATCACGACGTGGCGGTGCTGGCCGAGCACTTTCTGCAAAAGCTCAGCCAGCGCTACGGCGCGCCGCTGAAGCGGTTGCATCCGCTGACCTTGCAGTGGATGAAGCAATACGCCTGGCCCGGCAATGTGCGCGAGTTGGAAAATTATTTGTATCGGTTGTTCGTGCTCTGTAAGGGTCCGATTATTTGTGCGCCGCAGGTGAAGGGCGATCCGGTACCGTACGCGTCGTTGCAGCCGCCGCTGCAGGATGAAGGCACGCCGCGCGCGTTTCGCGACGAAAAAAATCGTGCGTTGCAGGAATTCGAGCGAAGTTATTTGCACAAAGCGATGCAGGCCGCCTACGGCAACGTCTCGCTCGCCGCGCGCCGCGCCGGCAAAGAACGCCGCGCGTTTCGGCGTTTGTTGAAAAAGCACGGCATCGACCGTCTGCGCTACGACACTCCGCAACATCTCGAAAAATAATTTTTAGAAAAATGTAGCGTGGGCAGCGCTTTGCTGCCCACGCGTTTCCGTTTGTCTGCTAATTCGCGTGGGCAACAAAGCGTTGCCCACCTTGCATTGAATTTTAATTGCTGCGTTTGCCCCACGGGGCAGACATGCCCCATCCGGTTGTTGTGTACGCCATCGCAAGAAAATTGTGTTGCCAATTTTTTTGGTGGGGCACTAACGCCCCATAAAAATTTTTATCGCCACGCAGTGCTCGCGAAAATCAACGACCGCGACTATTTTTTTCTGTTGGCACAGCGATTGCTCAAAGGCGTATCGACGCTTACTCGAACAACCGATTCGAGCAAGGTGGACGGAGGAAAACCAGCGTGAGCGTGATCGAACAAAGCGGTGTGGTCGAAGCGGCAGAAGTGATTCAGCGTTATCTGGACGTGCGTCCGAACGCGGCAGAAACCGTCGAGGGCGTGGCGAAGTGGTGGTTGGCGCGGCAGCGTTACAACGAGTCGATCGAATTGACGCAGCAGGCGTTGGATTACTTGGAAGCGAACGGTCAGGTGGTCAAGTTTCAGTTAGCCGGCGGCAGGGTGATGTACCGCCGGGCGTAAGAGGGGTGAAGGCGCGGGTATAGGTCGGACGTTTCCGCTTTCACCGATGCCGTATGACAAATTCTGAACGAGAGAGGGAAAACGTATGCAAGGCAGCATTCAAGAAAAACTGACGCGAATCCGGCCGCCGCGCGTCAAGATCACGTATGACGTCGAAACCGGCGGCGCCATCGAGAAACGCGAGCTGCCGTTCATCGTCGGCATTTTCGCCGATCTGTCAGGCGAGCCGTTGGCGGAGTTGCCGCCGGTCAAAGACCGCAAGATGGTCGAGATCGATCGCGACAACTTCGACGCGGTCATGGCGTCGGCGTTGCCGACCGTCAAGCTCTCCGACATCGCCAACGTGCTGCCCGGTGGTAGCGGCAATCTCACGGGTGCGCTGTCGTTCTCATCGATGGATCAGTTCGGTCCGCTCGAGGTCGTGAAGAAAGTCGCGGCAATGCAGGCGCTGTACACCGCCCGCAGTCGTGTGCGCGACATGCACACCAAGACCGAGACCTCGGATGCACTGGCGCGGTTGCTCGACGACATGGTCGCACCGGGCGATGAAGGTAAAAAGCTGCGCGACGAGCTCAAGGCGGCGTTCGATCCGACCAAGCCGGAAGAGTGGGTCAAGGTTACGCCCGCCGGTACGGTCGAGAAGCTGCTGACGAAGGAGTACATGCTGCTCGACGAGAATCAACGCGAGCACGTGCTCAATCTCATCGGCCAGTTCGTCACCGAGATCGTCGTGCCGATTACCGACGGCACCGACAAAGGCGCCGGCAACTTGATGGTGTTGCGCGTCGCCGAGATCGACGAGGCACTGGGCAAGCAGCTTAACCTGATCATGCACGCGCCGAACTTCCAGAAGATGGAAGCGACCTGGCGTGGCCTGCATTATCTGGTCATGCGCTCCGAGACCGGCAAGCTGCTGAAGCTGCGCATCATGAACGTCGCCAAGCGCGAGCTGCTGAAGGATCTGCAGAAAGCGGTCGAGTTCGATCAGAGCACAATCTTCAAGCTGATCTACGAGGCCGAGTACGGCACCTACGGCGGCGATCCGTACAGCATGCTGGTCGGCGACTACGATTTCGGCCGGCATCCGGAAGATATCGAGCTGTTGTACAAGATGGCCGAGATCGCCGCGGCCGCGCACGCGCCGTTCATCTCGTCGGCGTACGCCCGGCTGTTCGACATCGACACCTTCGAAAAGCTCACGCGTCCGCGCGATCTGACGAAGATCTTCGAAAGCGCCGAGCTCGACGGTTGGCGCTCGTTCCGCCAGAGCGAAGACTCGCGATACGTCACGTTGACGCTGCCGCGGGTGTTGTTGCGGCTACCGTACGGCCCGAACACGGTCACGGTCGAAGGCATCGACTTCGTCGAAGAAGCGAACGGTCGCGACGCCTCCAAGTTCCTCTGGGGTAACTCGGCGTTCATTCTCGCGCAGCGTGTGACTAACGCGTTCTCGCTCTACGGCTGGACCGCGGCGATCCGCGGCGTCGAGGGCGGCGGTTTGGTCGAGGGCTTGCCGACGTACAAGTTCAAGACCAACGACGGCGACATCGAGATCGTCTGTCCGACGCAGATCGCGATCACCGACCGGCGTGAGAAGGAGTTGAACGATCTCGGCTTCATGGCCATCTGTCACTGCAAGGGCACCAACAAGGCGGCGTTCTTCGGCGGCCAGACCACCAATCAGCCGAAGAAGTACATTTCCGACGCCGCCAACAGCAACGCGCAGATCTCGGCGATGTTGCCATACGTGCTCGCCGCCTCGCGTTTCGCACATTACATCAAGGTGATCATGCGCGAGAAGGTCGGCACGTTCCTGACGCGGACCAACATCGAGCAGTTCTTAAACAGTTGGATCGCGCAGTACGTGTTGCTCGACGACAACGCCACGCAAGACGTAAAGGCGGCGTATCCGTTGCGCGCGGCTCTGATCAACGTCACCGAGGTTCCCGGAAAACCGGGTGCGTATCGCGCGGTGGTGTTCTTGCGGCCGCACTTCCAGCTCGAAGAGCTGACGACGTCGATTCGTTTGGTCGCCGACATCCCGGGATAACGGACAGGAAACTCGAGGACACTCTCATGGATTTGATATTGCTCCAACCTGGTAACACCACCATCTTCGGCGACGGCGACACCAACAGTTGGGCCACCGGCGGCAGCTTGATCGACAAAGGGCCGGGCGGCGCCGAGTACGGGCTCGACGACAAGGTGGCGGAGACGTTCGGCATGTGCATCGAGTTGGTGTCGATGCATCAAGGCATGAAGCAGCAGGTGACGACCGACGTCAGCAACTCGGCACGCACCTCCGGCCGGCCGATCATCACCGAGTTCACGTGTGTGAAGTATGTCGACAAGACCTCGGTGAAGTTCTACGAGTACTGCCTGCGCGCCGAGCCGCTCGGCAAGGGCAAGGACCAACCGACGCGCATTTATATCCTGCGTAACTCCGGCGACAAGACCGCGAATATCATTACGTTTTCGTTGCGCGACGCGATCATCAGTGAGGTGCAGTTTCAATCGCACCCGGACGATATGCCGACCGAGCAGTTCAAGCTCAACTTCACCGAGATTCTTTGGGAGTACACGGTGCAGAACGCGGATACGAGTCGTGCCGGTATCAAGTCGTCAGGCTGGAGCTTGGCGCGCAATCGCGTGATTGGGGCGTTCACGGATTAACGGGGTTACCCCCGAGATCAGATATCGCGTTCCTCCCCCTTCAGGGGGGAGGACAGGAGGGGGGTGGGTTTTTCCTCCGCAACCGCCAAACCCACCCCCACCCCGGGTGTTCCCGCCCGGTGCGCAAGAAAACCACTTGCGCCCGTTCGGCGGCGCGAATGTCCACCGGACATTCGCGAAACCCTCGCCTCACCCCCCTGAGGGGGAGGGAGGTACGTCGTGGTACGCGTCACGGAGTGATCATGAAGTACTTGTTCGAGCGACTCGTGCAACCCGATTCCGGCCTCACCGGCAGCACCGCCTTCGACATCAAGCGTGCCGTGCGCGAAAACGTGCAGCGGCTGTTGGCGAACCGCGCGATCGGCGAGCTCGACGATGAGCCGAACGTGCTGAGCTGCGGTTTGCCGAGCGTCGCCGAGCTCGGTGGTGCTGATCAGCCGGCGCTGGAAAATTACGCCGCGCGCATCCGCCGCTTGATCGAGCACTACGAGCCGCGACTGCAGCAGCCAACGGTCGAGATCGTCGACGCTGGCAACTCCATGGCGCCGTTCCGCGTTGTCATCACCGCCAAGCTCGACACCGCCGACGGTCCGGAAGAAGTGCGCTTCCCGTTGATCGAAGACGATGACGCGCCGAAAACGCCGAGGGCAGCATGAGCAGCGCTGGCGCCGGTAAACCGGGCAGCCTCAAATATTATTTCGAGCAAGAGTTGCGGCACCTGCGCGACGAAGCAGCGACGTTCGCGCACGATTATCCCGCCATTGCCCAAGAGCTGGCATTGAGTCGCGGAAAATGCGCCGATCCGCATGTCGAGTTGCTGCTGCAATCGTTCGCGTTCCTTGTCGGCCGCTTGCAACATGAGCAAGATGCCGAGCAGGCGACCATTCCGAACGCGCTGCTGCAGCAACTCTATCCACATCTCACAGCGCCGCTGCCATCGATGGCGATTGCGCAAGTCGACGTCAAATCCGACGGCGCCAACTTTGCCAACGGCTGGACCTTGGCGCGCGAACGCACCGCCTTCGCCATGGCCAGCAACGACAGCGGCCGGCGCGTGTCGTGCCGCATGCGCAATTGTTACGACACGCCGTTGTGGCCGTTGACGGTGCGTGACGCCGGTTTGGTGCCGACTAATCAATACGATTTCCTCACCGGCGCGCGCGATGTTTTTTCGGTGTTACGCGTGCGCATCGGCGCCATGAGCACCGAGCCGATTCAAGATCTGCCGATCAAATCGCTGCGGTTCTATCTGCACGGCGACGATCACGAGGCTTACCGCTTGTACGATCTGCTGGCGGCGCACTTGGTCGGTATGGCAGTGCTGGTGCCGAACGATCCGACGCCGCGACGGCTGCCGGCCGAAGCGCTGCATTGGCTCGGCTTCGGCGATGACGAAGCGATGTTGCCGATCAAGACCGAGACGCCGCCGGCGTATCGGTTGTTGCAGGAATACTTCGCATTCCCGGAAAAGTTTTTGTTCTTCGAAGCGCAGGGGCTCGACTGCCGCGGCGCCACCACCGAGTTCGATCTATTGTTCCTGCTCGACGTCGCCGACAAATCGGTACGCGTGCCGGCCGGCGCGCTGCGTTTGAACTGCGTGCCGTTGGTCAATCTGTACGCGCAACCGCTAGAGCCGTTGCGGCTCGATCAGCGTCAGTATGAATACCGGCTGATCGCCGACCAGACGGCGCATTCGTACTGCGAGATCTATCAGCTCGACCAGGTGGTGGCACTGAAGCCCGACGCCAGTCCGCGGCCGGTAGCGCCGTATTTCGCGATGGAGAGCTACGCCAAGATCGATCGCCACGATTACTTCTACGCTACCCGTCGCGTCGAGAGCCAGATGAAATCTGTGCCCGGCACCGAGCTCTACATCGCGTTCCTCGATAGCAATCTCGATGTCGCCGTGCCGCCGCAGGAAACTATCGGCGGCCGCGCGCTCTGTACCAATCGCCGCTTGCCCGAGAAGCTGCGCGCCGGCGAGCGCCTGCATCTCGAAGGCCCGGGTCCGGTCAACGCCATTCGCTTGCTCAACAAACCGACGTCGCACCAGACGCCGAGCCTGCTCAACGCCCAACCGTGGGCGCTGGTGTCGCAGCTGAGCGTAAACCATCTGTCGCTGACCGGCCGTGCCGACAGCCTCGACGTACTGAAGAGCATGTTGCGGCTGCATACCGGCCGCAGCAACGGCAAGAGCGCCAAGCAGATCGACAGTCTGCTGGCCATACGCAGTCAGCCGGTGGTGCGTCACATCGGCGATCAACACTGGCGCGGCTTCTGCCGCGGTATCGGTATCCATCTTCTGTTCGACGAGGAGCGCTTCGCCGGCGGCAGCTTGCTGTTGTTCGGCGAAGTGCTGCGCCGCTTTTTCGCGCTGTACGCGAACCTGAACACATTCGCGCAACTCACGCTCGAGAGCCAACAACGTAAGGGAGAGATCAAGACATGGCCGCCATTAGCGGGCGATCAGATCGTCCTCTAAGCGCGCAGCTGCGTAGCGACTACGCGCGCTTCGATTTCTTTCAGCTCGTGCGGTTGTTGCAGCGCGAGCGCATTGCCGCCGATCCGGCGGTCGCGCTCGAGCGTTGCGTGCGGTTTCGTTCGGAGTTGTCGCTGGTGTTTCCGGCGAACGAAGTGACCGCGCTGCGCAGCACGACGGATACGGAAACGCCGGCAACCGTGACCACGCCGAACTACGGTGTCGCCGGTTATCTCGGTCCATTGCCGGAGGCGCTCACCGAGTGGATGCTCGAGCGCCGCGCCGCCGGCGACGCCGCGGTCGCCGACTTTCTCGATCTGTTCAATCACCGCGTCAATGTCCTGCGCTATCACTCGAAGGAGCGCGTGCATCCGGCGTTGAGCAATCGTCCGCCGGAGCAGACAGCGTTGGCCGATCGGCTGGCCGCGGTGATGGGATTTTTGGCACCGGGATTGGCCGCGCAATTACCATTGCCGCGGCGGTCGCTGCTCGGCGTCGCCGGTTTGCTCGCCAACCGGCGCAAGAGTGCGGCGGCACTGAAGCAGGTGCTTGCGCATTTTCTGGATTGCGCCATCGAGTTGACGCAATACAGCGGCGCCTGGCAGACGATTCCGGAGGACAACCGCCTGCATCTCGGCCGGCGCAACAGTCGACTCGCGCGCGATGCCGTCGTCGGTCAGCGTGCCTGGGATCAGGCGGCGCGCATCGATGTGCGTATCGGACCGTTGCCGTACGAGCGTTTCCTGGAATTATTGCCGAGCGGTGCGCTGCACGCATCGCTCGTATCGTTGCTACGGTTTTTGACCGATCGCCAAGTCGACTGCCGCGTGTTGTTACAAGTCGACGCGGCAACGTTGCCGCCGCCGACACTGCTCGGCGTGCGTCTGACACAAACCGCGTGGACCGCGCAACGCCGCACCGACGCGACCCGCACCGTGACCTTCATCGTACCGGCCTACGATCCGCCGGCGGAGACCGCCGATGCTGCTTGATGACGACATCGGCCACACCCGCATCCGTAAGTCGACGCAGCCGTCGGCCTACTTGCACTGCGCGATTTTTCTGGCGAGTGGCGACATCGTCGACGACGAGACGTTCCGGTTGGTGAGTCTGCAGGGTAAGGAATCGATCTCGACCACGTTCGAATTCAATTTAACGCTGCACGGCAACACCGCCGATCGCGAGCGCCGCCAGCCGCCGCTCAAATTCTCCGATCTGATCGGCCGGCGCATCACCGTCGGCATCCAGCGCCCGTTCAGCGACGTCGACGATCGCCCCGGCAGTTATCGCCGGTTCCGCGCCGCCATCGCCGGCGAGGCGGCGGTCGGGCTGTCGTTCTTCAACGGCATCGTTACCACCTTCGCCATGCAAGAGCCCGGCGTCTATCGACTGACGATGAAGCCGGCGCTGTGGAAGTTGACGCTCGCGAATCGCTACAGCGTCTACTCGCGCCAGAACATTCGCGACGTCATCGCCAGCGTCTGCGGTTTCCACGGCATCCAACCGGCGCTCAACAAGCTCGGCGGCATTGCCGAGACGCGCGTGCAGGATTGGTTACAGGCCGGCGAGCCCGACAACGAATTCGTCGAACGCCTTATGGGCAAGGCGCACATCTTTTATTACTTCACGCACAGCGCCACCGATCACACGCCGGTGTTCAGCAACCGCGCCGAATACCCCGAAGTCTTGTTCGGTGACCGCGCGCGGCCACTGCGTTACACGCAGGCGAGCGCCGACGAGCTTGGTGCCGAGGAAGACGACGTCATCACGCAGTACGAGTACGAGCAAACGCTGACGCATAGCGGTGTCGACGGCGCCTACACTCGCCAAGAAGAGGCGTGGGAGCAAGACACCGTCGCCGATTACCAAACGTTCTATGCCAGTGATGGCGAAGCCGGTTCGACGACGTTTCGGTTGTACAAGATTTATCAGTACGGCGGCAGTGATTGGCTGGCTAAGGACTACACCAAGGCGACCGCCGATGCGCTGATCCACGGCGCCAGCCAGTTCACCGGCAGCAGCCGCTGCGCCCAGTTCCGCGTCGGTCACAAGTTTCGGGCGATCGAGAAATTCGCCGGCTCAGCGCCAGCGTTTCCGGTGCGGCCGAGCCTGAACGATCAGTGGTTCGTGCTGACTGAGGTCGAGCACGAGGTCGCGCTCGACGGCACTTATCAGAATCGCTTCGTCGCCACCGAGGCCAATGGTTTGATCACGCCTACGTCGATACACGACACCCATCAGGGCTCGATTCTGGCCAAAGTCGTCAGCACCGGCTCCGGCGTTGCGCCGAGTGACTGGCGCTACTACACCAAAAATAATTTCGATCCGGAGCCCGACACCGCCAGCGACGCCGACGCCGATCCGGCGGTAACGAGCTTGACCGGCATCTACGTGCATTTCTCCAACGACAGCGATCCGGATTCGAAGGTGTGGGTCAAGCTCGCGCCGCACATGCAATCGGCGCCGGAGATCGGTGCGTTGGTAGTGGTGACGCGCTCGGGCGACGAATCGGAATTGCCGGAGATCCAAAACATTGTCGAGGCCGCCGGCCAAATCGTCGTGACGCCGTCACGCTGGACCGCCGACACCCACGTCGGCAGCAATTATTCGACGAGCTACGGCGACGGCAAGAGCGTGCGCTTTGGTATGAATTCGGCGGCGAATCTCGACAGCGCCGTCAGCATCATCAATAGCGCCTACGACACGGGTCAGTACCGCGACGCCAGCTACTCGCAAGGCGCGCACTATAGCTACGACACTGCCGAGCAAGGAAAGAGCGGCATTTTGAGCACGAGCGAATCGTACGGCTCGACCTATAGCAAATCGTACGCTGCCGAGCGCAAGAGCTACGACGAGGTCGATAACAGCTACAGCGAACAGAAGATCGGCAACAGCACCAGCATCCAGCATACCGACTACAGCCTCAACCGCTCGACCGTCGGCAACAGCGACAACTATTCCACCGTCAGCGGCCGCAGCTACAACGAATCCACCATCGGCCAATCGGAAAATCACAACACCATCACCGGCGACAGCAAGAACTACGACACCGTCAACGGCAAGACCTACAGCGAATCGGTACACGCCGACAGCGAGAATCACAGCACGGTTCTTGGGCCCAGTAAGAGTTACGAGACCTTCGGCGGCGATCGCTACAGCGAATCGGTGTCGCAAGGGGCGATCGAGAACCACAACACCGTCAACGGTACCAACAGCAGTTACGAAACTTATAACGCCAAGCGCTATTCGAGCTCGGTGACCAACGCCGATTCGGAAAGCTATAGCCAAGTTACCGGCGAGGAAAAGAGCACCAGCGACATCGCCGTCGCCACGCGCAGCAACACCTGCGGCGTCAGCAGCGACGAGACCAACACCGGCGTTAGCAACAGCAAGTCGGTGATCGGCGTGCAGAACGGCGACAGCTTGACCGGCGCATCGCTCGAAAGCCGTATCGTCGGTGCGTCGCTGGCACTGAACGTCACTGGCGTCAGCGCCAACACGTCGGTGCTGGGATCGAGCACCGATCTTACCGTTGCCGGCGTCACCTCCAATATCTCGGTCAAGGGTATGGCGAACAACGTCGACATCGTCGGTGTTAGCACTGAGTTGTCGGTGAAGCCGCTGACACTGAAGCTCAACATCTCCGGGCCAGAGATTACGTTGCCGGAGATCAAATTGATTTTATGAAGCGTGACGCAATGAACAGACATCCGTTGGCGTTCCCCTCACCCCTTGCGGGGGAGGGGGCCGGGGAGAGGGGGAAGATTATGCGAATAAATATTAAGACTACCCCTCTCCCCCTTCCCCTCCCCCGCAAGGGGGGAGGGGGGCGTAGCCTGACGCCGCACAGCATGGCGGTTGGCATGAGGCTCACCGCATGAAAGTCGTCAAACCCCTCAGCCTCGGCCTGTTGCACAAGCCGTACCGCTACCAACAGCGGCATCACTTCGTCGTCACTGCGCTCGGATTCTTCCGGCTTGGCCAACCGGTCACGTCGTTCTTGCGCGAGCAAGATCACTGGCCGGCGGTGATAAAGGCGTTGCCGGCGGATCAACCGCTCGACTTCGCTATGCCGAAGGGTCGCGGCGAGGTGCTGTTGGCGGCGAAGGCGTATGCGCCGAATGCGCAGCCGGTGCCGGAGATGATGGTGCGCGCGACGGTGGCGACGATCGATAAAGGATTGCGCGTCTTCGGCGACCGCGAATGGTTGTACGGACTCATGCCGCTGCATCGCATCACGCCGCCGCAACCGTTCACTGTCATGCCGATCGGTTACGACCGCGCCTACGGCGGACCGGCCTACGCCGAGAACACCCTCGGCCAAGGCCACGCCGCGAGACCGTTGCCGGCGTTGGTCGGTAACAACCGCGGCCGCATGCCGAATGTCGAATATCCCGGTGTGCCGGTGCGCTCGCATCGCGCGTCGTACCTGCCCGCCGGCTTCGGCCCGACCGACATCCGCGCGCCGTCGCGCCGGGCGCAGGCGGGGACCTACGACAAGAAGTGGTTGCAGAACGATGCGCCGGGGTTACCGGAAGACGTGCAATGGACGTTGTTCAACGCCGCGCCGCCGGATCAGCGGATCGACGGCTACTTCGCCGGCGGCGAGCCGTATCGCCTCGAAGGGATGCATCCGCAACAGTCGGTGATTGAAGGCAAGCTGCCGGCGATGCGCGTGCGCGCGTTCGTGCAGCGCAAGGGCACGCCGGTCTCGGCCGCGGAAGAAATCGCATTGGTCATGGAGACGGTCTGGTTCTTTCCCGACGCCGAGCTCGGCGTCGCTATGTACCGCGGCCAGACCGGCATCGACGACAGCGACGCACTCGACGTCGAGAGCGTGATGATCGCCTATGAGCACGCGCACGATCCGGCGCGACCACTCGCGCATTACCGCGAGGTGCTGCAGTTGCGCACCGATCGCGCGGTCGCGGCGTTGCACGCGTTGAACGACGCGCCGTTGACGCCGATGGTCAGCGCCGAGGAGCGTGCCGCGATCGACGCGCAACAACGGCAAGCGGAGGCCGACGAGTTGGCACGGCGTCAGGCGGTGCTCGACGAGTCGACCGCCGAATTTTGGGCGCAGAGCAACGTCGCACCGCCGAAAGATTACCAGCCACCGAAGGTCGTGCCGCCGCCGTTGCCGATGCTGACGCCGGCCCGCATTCAGCGCGGCGACGTTGACTTGAGCATGGTTTGTGCCAAGGCCAAGGAGCTGGCCGATCACGCGCGTCAGCAGGGCGAGGCCAAGCTGAAGGCGTTGGCGCAACCGCCGGCGACACCGACGAAGACCTTGTCCGTCGATGCGCAACGCCACGCTGTTGAAGCGCGCGCGTCGGCGGTGGCGCACGATCTTGTCGGTGATACCAAGACCTCTGCTTCTATCTCCCTCCCCCTCAGGGGGAGGGTGGGGGTGGGTTTTGACGCGACACCACAAACCCACCCCCACCCTATCCCTCCCCCTGAGGGGGAGGGAACCCTTCGGTTGGCGAGCGAGGGAACTACTGCGATCGAGCGCGTGCGGCACAGTCTAGACAAGGCGATCGCCGCCGGCGCCAAGGTCAGCGCTGCCGATCAAGCGCGCGCGCTCGATGGCTTGGCGCAACTACCCGCGCTGCAACGCCAGGGCCGGCGATCATCGCCGACGCCGCTGGCGCCGAAGCAACCGCTGTCGTTGGAAGCGGCGGCGCATCTCGGGCGATTGGTCCGCGAGTGGCAACGCACCGGCGTGTGCCTAGCGGGCCGCGACCTGGCCGGCGCGTCGTTGGCCGGGATCGATTTCGCCGGCGCCGATCTGCGCGAAGTCATGTTCGAATGCGCCGATCTCACCGGCGCCAATTTCCGCGGCGCCAACCTGAGGGGCGCAGTGTTCACCGGCGCCAAGGTGGAGCGTGCCGATTTCACCGGTGCCGATCTCACGGACGCCAATTTCTGTACCGCCGACGCCACGGCGGCGGTGTTTCGCGAGGCGTGCTTGCAAGGCGCGTTGGCGATGGAGGCGCAATGGCGCGGTGCCGATTTCACCAAGGCCAACCTACGATCGATCGTGGCGACCAAGGCGTCGCTGACGGCGGCGGTGTTCGACGACGCCGATCTGACGTTGGCGCTGTTGGTCGAGGCGGTCGCCGATGGTGCGCGCTTCGTGCGTGCGCGCTTCGAACGAACGATATTGCTCGGGGCGCATTTGCGCGCCGCCGATTTCAGCGACGCGCAGTTGAATCGTACGGTGTTGTTGAAGGCCCACGCCGACGGCAGCCGCTGGTGTCGCGCGCGGTTGACGGCGGTTCAGACCGGCAGCGGTGCTTCGTTCGTCGGTGCCGATTTGCGCGAGATGCGCGCCGAGAAGTGCGGCTGGCGTGGCGCCGATCTGAGCGGCGCCGATTTCTCCGGCGGGCGTTTCATGATGTGTGATTTCGGGTTGTGCCGGCTCGATGGCGCCAAGCTGCAGAACGCGACCTGGTGGCGCTCGATTTTCATGCAGGCGGTGCTGACGAATTGCGACGCGCAGTCGGCCGACTTTTTCCACGCGATCTGTCGCAAGGCCGACTTCCGCGGCACCGAGTTGCGCCAGGCGAAGCTGACGCGCGCCGATTTCTCCGAGGCCGTGCTCGGCGAAGCGCAGGCACCGGCATGATGGCGCGCGACGAATTACAACGACGCCTGCGCCGCGGTCAGCCGATCGTCGATGCCGATCTCGGCGGTGTCGATTTCACCGGCGTCGCCTTGACCGGTGCCACGTTTCAGCGCGGCCGCTTCGTCGGCGCGCGGCTCGCCGGTTGTGATCTGACGCAGGTCAGTTTCATCGGCTGCGATTTCACGCAAATGGATTTTACCGATTGCACGCTGCAAGCGACCACCTTCGTCGATTGCCAACTGGCCGGCGCCAACATTGCCGCCAAAACCATCGGCCACCTGAGCTTCGTGCGCTGTGAGTTAGCCGATAGCGTTTGGTGCAACCAAAAAGTCGCACTCACGACTTGGACCGACTGCAACCTGAGCGGCGCACAGATGCGCGGCGCCTCGTTCACGCGCACGGCGGCGACCGGTTGCGTCTGGGACAAAGTCGATTTGCGGCAGGCGACGTTGTTACAGGTTGCGTTCAACGACGTCGATTTTCGCCAGGTACAGATCGACGGCTTGCAAGCCGACACCGCGGTGCTGCTCAACGCCAACCTTAGCGGCAAGAACCTCGCCGGCATGGCGTTGCGGCGCTGCACGCTGCGCAACGCCGATCTATCCGGCGCCGATCTCAGCGGTGCCGATCTGACGAATGCCATTTGCCTGGGCGCAAAATTTCACGGCACCCGCCTGCCGCGAATACTGGCGCCGCGCGCCATGTTCCTGCAGGCCGATATCGTCGACGCCGATTTCACCGGCGCGCAGTTGGAGAACGCGGTGTTCCAGCAAGCGACGCTGCGCGGCAGCCGCTTTGACGGCGCCGAGCTCAGCAAGACCGCTTGGGCCCACAGTCGTCACCTCGATATGTCGTTCCGTGACGCCGATCTGCGCTTCGCCGATTTCTCGCACGCCGTCGTCGAACGCGCCGACTTGGACGGTGCCCAGCTATTGCGCTGCAACTTTCACAATACCGATTTGCGCGAGGTGTCGTTCGTTGGTGCGAACCGACACCAGGCGCTGGCCACGGACGTCGCGCTGTTGGCGGCGGAACAAAACTTCTTATCGGAGATACCTGCATGCGTGCGGCAATAAAAGCCCAAACGGATGTTTACTCGTCAACGCCGAGGTTGGACGAGGGCCATGTCGTCGACGAATCCGCGGACGGCGTGCTGCGCCTCGCCGACGGTCGCCGCGCGCTGCCGGCGGTGTCGTGCCTGGTGCGGCCACAGCCCGGTGATCGAGTGTTGTTGGTGAGCGGTGTCACCGGCGAGGTGTTCGTGCTCTCGGTGCTGACGCGTGCGAGTGGTCAGGTGGCGCAGCTGCAAGTGCCTGGCGCCGATGCGATCCACGTGGTGGCGCCGAGCGTCACGCTACAGGCGGTCGACGCGATTCGTCTGCAATCGCTACGCGACGTCGAGCTGACCGCGGTGACCGGCGACGTCAGCGTCAACGCGCGCAACCTGCTGACGACCGTGACCGAGTCGTTGATCGAGAACATCAAGCAACACATCGCCCACGTCGGCACCTACGCGCTGCAGGTGAAGACGCTGCTGCGGATGCATAGTCAACAGGCGATCGTCACCGCCGAGCAGGACATCAAGGTTGACGCCGAACGGATCAGCATGGGGTGAATCATGTTTCTCAACATCAATCTCGGTGTGTTGAATCTTTGCTTTCCCGACGTGTGCTACCTCATCACGCCGGTCGGGCCGATTCCGTTGCCGTTAGTGAACCTGACGTTTTCGTGCACCAAGTTTCCGCCGGTATTCCGCGTGATCATCGGCGGCGGTATGTCGGAGAACTTGTTCAGCTTCAGCCCGATATCGATCGGCGATGAGGCCGGGACCGGTATGGGAATGATCTCAGGAATGATCATCGGTCCGGATCACACCATCATCGGCAGTTTCACGGTGTTCCTCGAATGCGCGCCGGCGACGCACATGTTGTCGCTGACGATTCAGAACATGATCAACGGCATCGGCCTGTCGCTGACGTTGATGCAGCCGAGGGTGTTGGTGTGTTCGTGAGGGTCGTAACTGTGCTCCTAAGGATTGTGACGAAACAGTCGTCGAAGAACAGCGAGCCCCTCTCCCCCGAAAGGGGGAGAGGGGTTGGGGAGAGGGGCGGACTATTTCCCCTCTCCCTAGCCCTCTCCCCCTTTCGGGGGAGAGGGGACGAGAGCGGTGGGGCGGGAATGAGGGGACGTTGGATTCGACCGTGGATTTTGCTGATGGCTGCACTCGCGCTTGACGCCTGCAGCGTCTTTTCGAAAGCACCACCGAAGACCGCACTACGCGAGATTCAAGTGATCGCCGAAGTCGAAGCCAATCAAAACAGCGCCACCGCGCTCGATCTGGTGTTCGTCTACGACAACAGCGTCGTCGCGCTATTACCGAAGACCGGACCGGCGTGGTTCGAGACCAAAGCAGCATTGCTGAGCGGCAACCCGCAGGCACTGGAGACGATGTCGTTGCAAGTGCCGCCGTCGATCACGGTGGCGCCGATGAAAGTCAGCGGCCGGCGGCGCGACGCGATTCGAGTGCTGGCGTACGCGAATTATTTAGCGGAAGCGGGGCAGTCGCCGCTGGACCTGACGGCGTTCAAGCGAGCGGCGATTCGGTTGCAGGCGAAGGGTGTGAAGGTTAGCGAGAGCAATTGAACAGTGCCGGCGAAGAGGTCATGACACATGGATAAGGACACACGGGTTCCGGATCTTCTGCAGTGGTTCGACGGGATGCTGCTGACACCGCAGCACTTTCAGCAGAACGATATTTATTGGCATGTGTTGCTGCGGCATCAGATGGCGCAACTGCAGCCGCACTACTGGGGGCTGCTCGATTTCAAGATCGACGAAACGGCGGTACGTGGCGGCAAGGTGCAGATCACGGCGTTGCACGCGGTCATGCCGGATGGATTGGTCGTGCAGTATCCGGCGTCGGATCAAGCCGACAACTTGAGCCTCGACGTGTCCGCCGAGCCGGCGTTGCGCGCCGATAAGCCGCTCAAGGTGCACTTGGTGGTGCCGGTGCGCGCCGACGGCGCCGCCAGCAGTGCCAGCTCAATTCAGCGTTACGACTCGGTCAAGGGCGAGATCGAACAGGATGAAAACACCGGCGACGGTAACGTCGAGGTGTGCCGGCTGCGGCCGCGGCTGAGTTTGTTGTGCGGTGACAAGGTACCGGCGAAGTACGTCTCGCTGACGTTGCTCGAAGTGCGGCGCAATCTCGGCGGCCACTTCGATCTGACCGAGTATCACCCACCGCTGCTGCGGCTGAGCGCGTCGCGCTTCGTCGGCGACAACGCTTTGCAAACGCGGCTGGAAGCGCTCGGCGCGCAAATACGGGCGAAGGCGCGCGAGTTGATCGGCGTTACCGACAACGCGCCGGCGCGGCCGATCGCCAATGCGTATCACCAGCAAGTGGTGAGCAAATTGGTAACGGCGTTGCCGGCGTTCGAAGTGTTGGTGCGCTCGGGTGTGGCGCATCCGTTCGAGGTGTACGTGGCGCTCGGCCACATCGTCGGTCACATGGCCGGTGTCGGCGCCGATCCGATGCCATTGTTACTCGATGCGTATCGTCACGACGACGCGGCGCCGGCGTTCTTCAAAGCGCTGCGTTATCTGACGTCGCTGTTGGCGAAGCTGAACGCCGCGTATGAAGTCGCGGCGTTCGAGCATGTGCGCGAGGACCTCTTTAGTTTGATGCTGGCGGCGAACGCCGGCGTCGATCGCATCGTCATCGAGCTCAAACCGCAACCGGGGCAAACGCCGCAGGCGTTGGCGCAGTGGTTGAGTCAGGCGTGCATCGGCACCGCCGCGGCGATTCCGTTGTTGCGCCAGCGGCGCTTGCCCGGCGCGCGCGTGCGGCCGTTGCCGCCGGAGCAAGTAACGGCGATGGGTTTGCCGGGCGGCGTGTTGTTCGAGGTCGTCAACCAGACGATCGAGCACGACAACAAATCGGTGGCGGTGATGCAGCCGGGCAGCGCGCTGCACATTCAAGGCGCTAGTAGCTTAACGGTGCCGGCGATGATCGTGCTGTACACGCCGAATCGAATCAACAAAAGGCCGGCGGCGCCGGCGCGGGCGGTAGCGTGATGAAAGTCGCGACCTCGTTGCTCGTCTGCTTCGCCGAAGTCTACGAAGAGATTGCGCGCATCAAGCTCGCGATTCGCGACGGTCGGTTGCCGTTATATCTCGGCGACGGCAAGGAACCGGTGGCGGCGAACGGTAACGATCTGGCGGCGGCGGTGAGTCAACGATTGAAAAGCCGATTGCAGCAGCAAGCGCGGATGCTGAAGACCTGCGGCACCGAGGCCGAGATCGAAGTCTATGGCGGCGCCCAGTACGCGATGGTGGCGCTGGCCGATGAGCTGTTCATCCTCGAAGTCGACTGGCCCGGCCGCGATGCCTGGCAACAGGTGTTGCTGGAGCAGGGTTTGTTCGGCAGCAGCAACGCCGGCCGCCGTTTTTTCGCACAACTCGACGAGCTATTGAAGTCGCGTGTGCAAAATCCGCTGAACGACGATCTGGCGGCGGTATTTTTAATCGCGCTGCAACTTGGCTTCAAAGGCGAGTATCGCGGTCAGCGCAACGCGCCGGTGTTGAAGAGTTACCGCGAGAAGCTCATCCAATTTCTCGGCGCCGGCCACGCGACGCTGATGGAGCGGCCGGCGTTTTTGCAGGCCTATCAATATCGCATCAGCGAGCCGCGTGGCGAGCGCTTGGCGCCGGTGTCGCGGTGGTATCGGTTGGCGGCGTTGGGCTTGTTGATTTACCTGATGGTGTCGAGCGTCGTGTGGATGGCGCTGATCCAGCATTTCAACGACGTGTTGAACGGCGGATAGGAGACGTCGGTGATAAACGAGTTGCGCGCGAATGGGTTGTTGCCGCTGGCGATCGTGCTGCTGCTGGCGTTGCTGGCCGGCGTCGTCGCCGGCTGGCTGATCATGCGTGCGCGCAAACCGCTGCGGCTGCCGGCGTTCGACGGCGCCGCGGCTACGCACAGTGCCTGGCATCCGGCGAACTGGTGGCGCGCGCTGCGTGATGCGTTCGACGAGCTGATGGTTACGTTGCGCTATCTGCGGACGCGGCGCGAGTGGCGTTATCGCGCACCGTGGGTATTGTTGATCGGCGAAACCGGTAGCGGTCGCAGCAGCCTGGCAATTTCTATCGGCGGCCGCCGGCAACAGATGACGGCGCAGGAGCAGGCGCTTACCGTCAGCGGCGGCGTCTGGCATTTCTTCGATCGCGGATCGCTGATCGACGTCGACGGTGCCACCATGCCGGCGGTGAAGCAAGACGCGGATAATCATCAGTGGCACGACGTGCTGCGGCAATTGAACGACTACCGACCGGAGCGCGCGATCGACGGCGTGGTGTTGGCGTTGTCGGCGCACACGTTGTTGCGCGGCAGCGGCGCCGATTTACAGCAACTGGCCGAGCGTTGTCGTTCGCAGCTGTGGGAACTGCAGCAGCGCTTCGAATTCGCGCTGCCGGTGTATGTGATCGTCACCCAGTGCGACACGATCGATGGCTTCAGCGTCTTCTGGCAGGCGCAGCCGGAGAAACGCCGCGCGGAGATGGTCGGTTGGTCGAATCCGTATGGGCTCGACAACACCTTCGTCGTCGATTGGACCGACGAGGCGCTCGACCGCGTTACCGACACGCTCAAGCTGTTGCAATTGCAAGCGGCCGCCGGCGATCGCGTGATCGACCAGGTCGACGAGTTCTTTTTGTTTCCGCAACGCTTCAACGAATTACGTACGTCGTTGCGCGCGGTGTTGGCGCCGATGTTTCGCGCCAGCGCGTATCAGGCGGACACCGTGTTCCGCGGTCTCTATTTTGTCGGCAGTATCGACGCCGCCGGCGTCGTCGTACCGTCGCCGCGCGAGGACATCGGCTTCGTCGATCACCTGTTCGAGGAGAAAGTGTTCGCCGAATTGAATTTGGCGCAGCCGACGCGCCACGGTTTGTGGTCGCGGCATCAGCTGATTCGGCGGGTGCAGGTCGCGACCGTCAGCGTGCTGGCGTTTCTGTTTCTGACGTTGCTCGGCACCGCGATCGGTTTGCATCGGCAAGTCGGCGCCACCGTCGACTCGTTATCCTTAATAAGGAATCCGCCGCGGTTGACGCCGGACGAGGGCGCTTGCATCGGTAAGGACGTCGTTTACGAGCTGCTGACCAACGTCGCCAAGCTCGATGTCAGTTTTATCTACGTCAACATTCCCGCGTCGTGGGTCGACCGGCGGACGACCTACCGTGGCAGCGCGTTCGTGTCGCAGCAGGCGATCGAAAAGGTGGTGTTCCCCAGCCTCGCCTGCCACCTCGAGCAACGGGCGCAGGCATTGCTCGATGACGAGGATGGCGCCGCCGACAAGACGCTGGCGGCCGATCGCTTGCAGCGCTACGTCGATCGGGTGGTGGCGTTCGAACGTAATCTCGCGCGGTTTCACCAAATCGTTGTCTACAACGAAGACGATCCCGCCGACCAAATGATGCAAGCGTTCGACGATTTGGTGCTGTATCTATACGGCGAATCGTTACCGCCGATCTCACGTCGCACCGACGATCAGCACCGGCGTTCGCTGGCGAACGCCGAGTACACGCGCGAGCTGGCGCTTCCTGTCAATATGCGCGGACAAATCGCCAAACGTATCGTCGGCATGGCCGACGATACGCGTCAGCAGTTGGTCGCCGAAGTTCAGTCGGGTGGCGCGTTGCTGGACGCGCTGAAGCGCGAGCAAACGCCGATGTTGGGCAACTTGCGGCGCTTCGATCAATGGCTCGACCGCGTGCGCAGCGTTTGGCTGGCATCGAACGAGCACGTTAATCCGTGCCACAAGATCGCCGACACGCTGACGCCGGCGGTTGCCGAGTTGCAACGCATGGGCTACCCAGCTGGCTTAGCCGAGTTGCCGCCGTCGTTCGGTTTGGAAACGTGCTACGAGCCGTCGATGCGCCAGTTAGCGCAGCTGCAGGTGGCGCCGCACGGCGTGTTGTTCCGCCACGGCAAAGACCGCTGGGAATTGACGCCGGCGATCGTCGTCGAGGCCGAGGGATTGCGCGCCGCCGCCGGCGCCAGTTTCATGCAGCTCGATCCGGCGTCGCCGTTTACCTGCCAATTGCCGCTGCGCGGCTGGCGCACCGCCGATCTGGCCGAGGCGGCGACCCATATCCGTGAGTATCAGCAGCTGGTGCGCGGCGACGACGCGACCAATGCCGCCCGACCGCTGTACGTGCGCGTGCTCGCGCGGCAATTGCAGGCGGTGCTGGACGACACATTGAATCGGGCGCAGCTGCGCGCCGGCTACGCCGACGGCCGCGGCACGCCGACGGTCGACGCGTTGTCGCAAGCCGATCAAGCGATGGCGCAGCAGTCGAACGACTTCACGCGCTCGATCGACTCGTTGTTGTGGGTGTTGCGCATGTATCAACAGCTCGGTTTCGATGCCAGCCAAGCGCGCATCAACCAATGCGCGCGTAACTACACCACGCAATCGTTGCAGACGATTTACGGTTTGGCCGAAAGCAGCCGCTTGTACGATCCGGGCTTCGGCGTCGCCAGCGGTGGCGACGATACGGTCGAGCCGTTCGTGGCATTGACCGGCACCGCGCAAATCAAGGACTACCTCGATCGACAATTGCAGCGCGGCCAGGTGTTGGGGTCGTACGCCAGCCCGTTCGTTACGTTCTTGAAGAATACCGATGCCGTCGGCGACGCCGAACTCGGCGCCAACAACGGTCGCGTTTACTGGGAGAACACGATCCAAGAATTGAATCGGTTCATTCAATTCAAAGAGCCGAACGCGCAAATCGCCAAGCTGAACGATTTCTTCCTGAAGCAACTCGACGGCATCGACACCGCCAATTGCGAGCAGGTATTGAACGCGTACCGGCCCGAGGTCTACGGCGACGATTTGTTTTCGCGGCGGCGTCGGCAAATCGAGCAGCAGGCGCAGTGGAATTGCTTCGACCGCAGCCGCGCCGTCGCCTATGCGCAGTATCAGAATTTGGTGCGGCGTTTTTCCAGCGAGCTTTCCGGGCGCTTTCCATTCGGTTCGTTACAGGATAATGAAGCATCGGTAACCGCGGTGCGTAGTTTCTTTCTCGACTACGCCAAGCAGCGCGACACGCTGCGCGCCAAGCTCGGCGGTTTGAAGGGCGACGGCTGGCGTGAGATCGGTTTGTTTCTCGATCAGCTCGACGAGGCGGCGGCGTTCTTCGCCGGTAACGTCGCTGCTGCCGACGCGGTGCAGCCGCTGCGCGTGCAAGTGGCGTTTCGCGCGTTGCCGAAGCAATCGGTCGGCGCCGAGAACATCGTCAACTGGCGGTTGAACGCCGGTGGTCCGACGGCGACGTATCCAAACGGCAAGACCGAACTCGATTGGCGTTACGGCCAACCGGTATCGGTCGATTTGACCTGGGCCGATCTCGCACACGTCGAGCCGTTACCGGATCCGCAGCAGCAAAACTTGCACGTCAACAACAACGCCGCAACGTTCGACGCCGACGGCCCGTGGGCGTTGCTCAAACTGTTGCGTCGGCACGCGCCGTCGCAGGGGCCGCGGCTCGATCCGAACGATCCGAGCGTGGCGTTGCTCGAATTCCGCGTGCCGACGCAAGACAAGGCGCACACCGACGCTGCGGCGCCGGTCGATAGCCGGATTTATCTCGGCCTGCGCTTGCAAGGCGTCGATCCGAAGACGCAAACGGCGGTGGCGCTGAAGCTGCCGAAAGTTTTCCCCGCTTACGCGCCGATGGTTTGGTGAAGCCGATGAATGCCGACCTCCAAGCCAAAACCGAACGCTACTTCACCGAGCACTTCGGCATCGATGTCGACGCGCTGCTGGCGCCGATCGCTGCGGCGCAGCCGGGCGGCGACAGCTTGCGCGGCAACAGTGTGTATCGCGGCATTCAAGAGGCGCGTCGGCAAGACGATCCGACGTTGCCGCTCGGGCCGTGGGCGCACGAGCTGAAGCGCGCCGATTGGCAAAAGGTCGGCGACGTCGCTGTCGACGCGCTGGCGAAGCAGAGCAAAGACTTGCAGTTGGCGGTGTGGTTGCTCGAAGCCGAGATCAACAAGCACGGTTTCGAAGGTGTGGCACCGTGTTTGGCGCTGATCGACGCCATGTGCCAAAAGTTTTGGCCGCACTTGTATCCGGCAATCGACGGTACCGACATCGAGCACCGCGCCAACGTCATTCATTGGGCCAACGAAAAGTTGTTGCCGATCGTGCGGCAAGTGCCGATCACACACGCCGGCCGCCAAGACCGCGAGCTGCATTGGGCCGATTGGGAGCAGGCCAAACGCAACGAGCAACTGCGCGGCGCCCACGGCGGTAAGGCGCTCGAGCATGTCGAAGGCGTCAATCCGCTCGAGTTCTCGGCGGCGATGGCCGGCACCGCCAGCGACTGGCACATCGCCTCGTACGAGCATCTCGACGATGCGCTCGCCAGCATCGACGCGTTGACGCAAACGTTGAACACGCTGTGCGGCGAAGCGGCGCCGGGATTAAGCAGTCTGGCTAACCTATTGGAACAAATTCAAACGCTGATCGGCTCGGAGTTACACAAGCGCGGTCTGCAACTGGTCGATGAGGCGGAGGAGGCGGCGATGGCGCCGGACGATGAACAGCTGAGTGACGCGGCGCCATCGGCGCCGGCCGGCGGACCGATCCGCGATCGCGCGACCGCGTATGCGCGGCTCGCCGAAATCGCCGATTACCTGATGCACATCGAGCCGCACAGCCCGACGCCGTACTTGATCAAGCGCGCGATCGTTTGGGGCAACCTCAATACCGCCGAGCTGTATAGCGAGTTGTTCGTCAAAGCCGGCGGTCAACTGAACATTTTCGAAGTGCTCGGCATCGCCGGGCAGAAGTCGAAGGGTGAGTGACGGATGCGCGGCGTACATAAAACCTTCGACTCGTTAGGGATCGCCCGGCAGCAAGCCGGCGGTAATTGAAACGCATGGTCGGTGAACGACACCGGGAGACTTGCTATGGCGCGATCGCCATCTAAATCGGATCGGACGATGAGGAAGTCGACGAAGGCAAACACGCAAATGGTTGCCAAGTTGCACAACGTGCGCAGTACCTTCAACTCCGCGCGCGCCGGAAAAAAAGTAGCGCGCAAAGTAGTTCACCGCGACTTTCCGACCGGCACTTATGCGCGCGGGACCCAGATCGGCTCGCAGCTCCTGAATCAGGGTCATAGTCACTCGGCCGCAGTCGAGGTCGATCACATTCCCACCGATGGCTCGCAACGCGGTTCTGTGGGACGACAGTCGAAAACAAACCAAGAGGCGACGTTGCAACGGCCGGCGGCGCCGTTGTTGAAATCGATTCATCGCGAACACCCAACCACTGCCGGTGGTCGCCGTTACGACCCAGGATTTGCCGCCATCCAACGTAAGGTTCAGCTCGGTTATCCGCACGTCGGTACCGTTGACCAGATGCGCCAACGCGGGCGCGAAGTAGCGACCGCGATGCACATCGATGCTTACGAACCGATCGTAAAGCGGCTTCGCCCGAGCGCGACTCGACGCAAGCTGATGGCGGGTGCGGTCGCCGAGACGCTGGATCGACCGACGATATTAAGAACGGATGCCGGCGAGGTGCATCATGTCAGTTTCGAACCAGAACAGCGTGAGCGGCTGACAGTGCGGGCAAAGCGCAAGTTCGGCGTTGACGATTGAGCGCGAGCCGCGCCGGTTAGGAACATGCGGTTGAAGCAATGACAGGAGAACTGAAATGCCGGAAAGGGTGAGTAAACGATCCGATCATAGCTAGAGGCCATCTCATAAGTGCCAATATCGGCACTTCTTCCCTCATCCCCGTCCCTTCTCCCGGGGGGAGAAGGGAGTAAAACCCCTCTCCCCCCGGGAGAGGGGTTGGGGTGAGGGACTTATGAGATGAGCTCTAATAGGAAGGAGATGAAACATGCCGAAAGAAAAAAGAGAGCGAACCCGCGCAGCGACGTTCGCGCCTTACACGGTTCGCTCGTCGACACGCGAGCAAACCGTGAGCGGTGCGCGGGCGCGCGGCGAACGGTCTACGCGCACGTCCGCCGCTGCCGGCAAGGTGCGGCGGTCAACGATGTTGAGCGGCGATTTTCCGTCGGGCTCTTACGGCCACGGGCGTCAAACCGGTCCGGGGCTGATGAACAAGGGCCACGGTAGCCACATCAAGGTGGAAATTGATCACGCGCCGACCGATGGCTCGCAGCGCGGCGGATTGGCGCGCGAATCGGCGGAGAACCAGGCGGTGACGTTCCAGCGACCGGCGTTCGTCGTACCGAAGTCGTGGCACCGGCAGCATCCGACTACCGCCGGCGGTTCGCACTTCGATCCGAAGTTTGCGCAGATGCAGCAGCACATGCAGCTCGGTTATCCGCACGTCGGCACTGAAAGCGAAATGCATCAACGTGGCCGCGAGGCGGCGACCGAGCAGCATCTGTTGGCGTATGCACCGATCGCGTCGTCGTCGTCGCTCGGCGCCAAGCGCCGGCAGACAATCGTCGGCGCGGTCGAGGCGATGGTGACGCAGCCGACACAGCTGCATACCGGTGGTGGCCACGAGCAAGTTCACTTGACGGCTGATCAGCAGCGTTCGTTGGTGGGTACGGCGAAGAAAGTGTTCAGCGATCTCTGATGGTAACGATGCGAAGGCCGATCTTGAGGAGGCATCATGGGTAGACATGTAAATACGGCGTCGTCGTCGCGCCGTAACGTTCACAAGAAACGGTCGAAGTTCGGTAAGCGGCCCGAGTGGATTCGAGTCTCCAGCGTCAACACCCAAGGCGCTAAGTCGGATGTGATCAGCGCGTTGCGGCACGGTGTGGCGACATCGTCCGCGCCGGCGTTCGCCGCGTTCCAGGAGTCGGGGGCGGCGCCGCATGGTTGGCCGCTGACGCCGCATCCGTCCGATCCCCAGATCATGACCGGGCAGATCAGCGCCGCCGGACCGCGGCGCAGCGCGGTGTACGCCGCTGTGCAACTTCCGATCGGGCGCAAATCCAAGCGGCCGGTTCGCAACGGTCAGATCCTGTTGTCGAATCGACCGTTCCGACGCGTGTTCCAAACGACGTCGGGTCGTACCGGGCCGGGCCTGCGACCGGCGCTGGCGGCGCTGACCGACGACGCCTTGGTTGCGACGGTGCACGAACCGTCGGGCACGCCGGCGTTCGCCGCGTCGCAAGCGGGCTATCATTTCGCCGAGCTATCGACGGTGGCGACCGGCGCCGGTGTGCCGCTTGGCATGGTCGGTGACATGAACACCAGTGCCGAGCGCATGCGCGCGCGGCTGCCGACGACGGCGCACATCGTTACGCCGCCCGGCGCGACCCATCAATCCGGCAGCACGCTCGATCACGGAATCTTCACCGGTCGCGCGCGCGTGGCGATGGGCACGGCGATGGCGGGCGATCATACGCAACAAGATTACGAGATGACGGACAGCTAATTGCGGAGGGCGTTATGGCAAAGGCACCAACCAGTCCGAAAGCATCGAAAGCGGTAAAGCGAAGTTCTGGCGGAATCGTTAAAAGGACAGTGGCAACGCGTGCGCGTGGCAAGATCAGCGATGCGCAGGCGCGCGCGAACATGGACTTCATTAACAAGTTTGATTCGAGGAACATGCGCGGTGGTGTCGGTATTCCCGGTGGCCGGAAATTGGCCGACGTTCGCAAGTTTGCCCCGCTCGATTTCAAAAACATCCACGGTGAGCTCAAGACGATCCTGCAGACGTCAAAAGATCTGCATGCGATGAAGGCTGTTGCTCATAAGAAGAAGGCGGGCAAGAAAGAGTTGGGAAAAGCGCGGCAGTTGGCGGGTAAAGTGAATCGCCGCATCGTGTTCCAGCCGGGGCAGATGGGCGAGCATTCGGTGCATACCGCCAACGACATTGCCGCCGTTTGGAATAGCGAGAAACAAGGCAAGAGCAAGGTATACGACTACGCGAGCCTGGCGCCGAAGCTGGAAACCCGCGTGCAGACTCCAACCCGCAGCGGCAAGAAATATTGGACGAAGCCGATGACGGCCGATCAGCGCCGCGCCCATATCGCTACCGCGATGGGGCATGCGATCGAAGGCGACATTGGCGCCGCCGATAAGGCGATAGCCCACATCGGGCCGACAGCGCGGGGTCAAAAATGGGTGAACAAGATGTCGTCGCTGATGATGGCAGAGCGCGGTCGCGAGGTTTTTGCCGGCAAAAAAACCAAAGAAACCAGCGCGGTGCACGCCGCGCTCCGTCACGTCGCCGATAAAAAAACTTTTAGCGACGTATTCGTGAACCGCGCCAGCAAGCTGGCACCGTTCGCGCAGATCGGTGGGGCCAAGACCTTTAGGAATGGGTCATGAGAATCACGCTCATGGCGTCGAAATGACCGATGGCGGATAGAAGGCGATGTGCCACCGAAGACGACGACTAACGATCGCGTACGGATGATCCATGGCACGTGTCTATCGAACCTTTGACTACGGCGAAGCGCGGGTACGCGTGGCGTTAGTCGACGATCCTGGCGCGGCCGATCTGCTGGTGCATCGCGTCGGCACGTGGGGCACGGCGCACGGCGATGCTTTGTGGTACCTCACCGGCAACAAACAAGACGCGACGGTGTGGGTTTATTTCGGCAGCATCGGCGCCAGCGATGTGAAGGTGTATTTCGTCGATAGCTACGGTCAGGCCGGTTGGCAGCGGCCGCATCGACTCAAGGGGCGGTTTGGCTGATCTTGGCTTTGGTTTCCGCCGGCAGCTGAATGACGGTCAACGATTGTGACAGTTGCAATTGCTGCGACAAAAATCCGCGGGCTGACTGCGCGGCGGCGACGGAGTCGAAGGTGCCGGCGGCGAGCGCGCTCCAGTGAGCGCCGTTTTGGTCGATCACCGGAATCGTTTTGAACGGATAACGTAATTCGCGCAAGCGCTGCGTCAACGAGTTGGCGCTGGCGGGTTCAGTAAATAATCCCAACTGCAGCGCGTACTTAACGTCGGCCGCCGGTGTGGCCGGTAGTAGCAGCGCTTCATACGGCAGCGGCGCGCCATCGGCTGACTCGGCCGGCGCGCTGTTAGCGGCGGTTGGCGATTTTGCCGCTGATGTGTGGCTCGACAGCAGCGGCGCCCACTGATCGATCGCCGTTGTTAGCGGTTGCCGGATCGACGGTGGTGCCAGCGTGCCGGCGACGAAGGCCAGTGCGCCGAAGGCTGCAACCAATAGCAGAAACCCTAGCTTGGCGAACATTGGCTGGCGGTCATGCGGTTACGGTCGAATGGATTGAGAAACAACGCGTATCCAAGCCTAGTACAGCCATCCCGCTTTCTCAACGCAGCACCGGCGTGCACGGCGGTTGCCGCAAAAAAATTTTTCGACGAGAGCGGTCGCGGGTGAACCGAGTATACTGCCTCGGCGATGTATTTTATTCGCGCTACATGGATAAGGCCGCCGCTACCGACAGGATAAATGTCGGCGGTGCGACAAAAAGGAGATCGGGGTTGTGAATGTCGATTATCAACGGCAATGCCAATGATGGAGTCGTCGACGCCATCGTCTTCGGTTCATCCCACCGTACGCTCACGCCCGCTCGATAACGTCGTCATTGCCTCCGCCGTCCGGCTCGGGCGCTGGCTGACGCGCGTCCATAGCGGCGATCCGCTGCGGCGCGCGCTAAATCGCGGGTTTGCCGCGGCACTGGTCGTTCTCATTGTTATTTCTGCGTTCGTCGCGCCGTCGGTTTATTTTGCTGCTGGAAAATTGCACACGGCCCTTATCGCGCTGGCGAACGTTCCGTTATTCGTCGGCGCTTGGTGGCTCAATCGTCGCGGCACGGTTTATGGCGCCGTATTGACCACAATCGTGCTGGCGGTCGCCAGCGCTGTTGCTTTGCTTCCGCCGAGCTACGCACTAACGCTGACACCGGTGCCGTTGGCGCTCATTTTTTCGATCCTCACCGCTACGTTGTTCATTCGTCCGCGCGCGGGAATTTTGGCATTGTTGTTTCAAGTTGCTGTGCTTGCCATCGGTCTCGCCGTTGTCGACATACCTTGGCAAAAAAATTTATCGTACTTGCTAGTATGTTCGTTGGTGCTGACGGTATCGACGGCATTGTTGATTGTCGGCGCTTCCATCCTCCGTCGCGCGTTGCTGCGCTCGATCGCCGCCAACGAATCGCTGCAACGCGTCAACGCCGAGCTGGCGCAAGAAAATATCGGCCGTGAACGCGCCGAGCAGCGGTTTGCGCGCGTATTTCATGCGAGCCCGGCGCCGATGTTGGTGGTGCGTGCCACCGACGGTGCATTCGTCGACGTCAACGACAGTGCGCTCAGTTTGCTCGGTTTTGCTCGGGACGAAATGATCGGCCGCAACGCGGTCGCGATCGGTTTGATCAGCGAACAACAGCAACAGCGTGCCGGCCGATTGCTGAAAAAGAGCGGCAAGATTCGCGATAGCGAATTACGCGTGCGCACGAAGAGCGGTCGCTGGTGCTGGTTGCTGGGCTCGATGGAATCGATCGAGCTCGACGGCGAGCGTTGCCAGGTTGTGACCTCGCTCGATATCACCGAGCGTAAACAGACCGAAGAAGCGCTGCGCCGTTCACAGCAACAGTACGCGTCGCTGGTCGAGACCATTGACGGCATCGTCTGGGAAGCGGACGCGACGACATTGCAGTTTTCGTTCGTCAGTCGGCAGGCGGCGCGGCTGCTCGGTTATCCGTTGCGGCAATGGATCGGCGAGCCGAACTTCTGGCGCGATCGCATTCATCCGGACGACCGCGAATGGGTGGTCGACTCGTGCCTGGCGGCGGCGCGCCATCTGGACGACCGCGAGTTCGAGTACCGCATGCTCGCCGCCGATGGCCGTGCCGTTTGGCTGCACGATCTAGTGTCGGTGGTGGCGCAAGATGGGCGCGCCGTGAAATTACGTGGAGTGATGGTCGACATCACCGAACGTAAGCAAGCCGAGGAGCGACTTAGCTTTCTGGCGCATCACGACGTGCTGACCAACTTGCCGAATCGGTCGCTGCTGCACGATCGCTTGCAATTATTGATGCATGAGTCCGATCGCCGCGGCGGTGCCATCGGCGTGATGTTTCTCGATCTCGACCACTTCAAGACCATCAACGACAGCCTCGGCCACGCCGTCGGCGATCAGTTGTTGCAGCAAGTCGGCCAGCGTTTGAGCCGATGTGTGCGCGTCGGCGACACCGTCGCGCGTGTGAGTGGCGATGAGTTCGCGCTGGTCTTGGCCGGCGTGCAGCAGTCGGACGACGTCGTGCTGGTGGCGCGTAAGGTATTGGAATGCTTTGCGCGTTCGTTCACGGTCGGCAGTCATGATCTTTATATCACCTGCAGTATCGGTATCACGCTGTATCCGCACGACGGCAAGGACATCGACGGCTTGCTGCGCAATGCCGACGTCGCCATGTACCGCGCCAAGGAGCTTGGACGCAACACCTATCAGTTTTACGCTGCCGAGATGACGGTGCGCGCGCAGGAGCGGCTGGCGCTCGAGCACGACTTGCACCGCGCGCTCGAGGCGCAGGAGTTCGCGCTGCACTATCACCCGGTCATCGATCTGCGTACGCGCGCCATTATCGGCGGCGAAGCATTGTTGCGTTGGCATCATCCGTACCGCGGCGGTCTGATGCCGTCGGAGTTCATTGCGGTCGCCGAGGAGAGCGGGCTGATCTTGCCGCTCGGCGATTGGGTGCTGCAAACCGCTTGCCAGCAGTGTCGTCTATGCCGTGTCGAGGGTGTGGCGGTACGGATGATTATCAACTTGTCGCCGCGCCAGTTTCAGCAGCGCGGCTTGATCAACGATCTGATCGATGTGCTCAAGAACGCCGAAGTCGATCCATCGGTGCTGACGCTGGAGATCACCGAGAGCACGCTGATGCGGCCGGAGACGGGCACCGAGACGGTGCTACATCGGTTGCACGATCTCGGCGTGCGCATTTCGATCGACGATTTCGGCACCGGTTATTCCTCGCTCGCTTACCTCAAGCGCTTTCCGATTTCGGTATTGAAGATCGACCGGTCGTTTATCGACGGCATCGGCCGCGACCCGAACGACGAGGCGATCATCAACGCCGTCATCGCTATGACCAAGAGCCTGCACATCGAGGTGGTAGCCGAAGGTGTAGAAACAGAACAGCAGCTGCGCTTTCTCGAGGAGCGCGGCTGCGATGCGGTGCAGGGATTTTATTTCAGTAAGCCGCTACTGCCGGAGGAGTTTGTGACGGCATTAAAAAAGCAGGCGGACGCGATTACGGTGAATTGATCGTCCGGTGTCCGCCCGTTGGCGAATCAAAGTGCTTCCGCACCGGCCTGGGCAACTTGGGCATCTTGCGAAGAGTGCATGCCCGATACGCCGATTGCGCCGATAACTTCGCCGTTCGCCAATAGCGGAATACCGCCCTCGAGCGCGGCGACGTTTGCCATCGACAGAACACGTACGCTACCGGCGGCCAATGCGTCTTCGAAGACTTTCGTCGGCCGGCGAAACTTCAACGCTGTTTCCGCTTTTGCTTGCGCGATCTCGACACTGCCGTATTGCGCCTGGTCGAGCTTATGCAGCATTACCAGGTGGCTGCTGCTATCGACGATGGCGATGACCATCGGCCAGTGATGGCGGGCCGCTTCGGCTTCCGCTGCTGCCATGACTTTCTTGGCGGCGGTTAGCGAGATCGGTGCGCCGTAACGCGGTGGCAGGGCGGTGGTGGCTGAGGGTGTGGTCGGCATTATCGAAACGTTTTGATTATTCATTACGGGACTCCCCGAATAGGTAAAGCCATGTTACGCAACGGTGCCGGGATAGCCAACCATGGGCTCGACGGTGCCATCATTCATGCTGAACGGCGGCATTTTTCGGTCCACGCTCAGATCTGTCTTAAATTTTCTTCAAATTCTTCGCTACTGACGAATTGTCACCGTGTATCAGTATCTGGATCGCGGTAGTCGGTTAAGGCGCGACATTAACAGTCCATTCGCGAAAGATTGAGAACAACAATAAATGATAAGGGGAGGTGGCATGATCGCCACTGGGAAGACGTCGTTTGCAACGTCCCGTGCTTTTTGTGCGAAGCGGGTTAATCTGTCTGCAGTCGCTATTCAATCGGTTCGCTCGGGTTCACAGCTTTGCAAACTCGCCGCCGTCGGCGCGATGTTGCTCTTAGGCGGGTGCGGCGGCGGTCAAGCGTCCGATGGTGCTAGCAACGCAACGCCGACTAACCCGTCGCCGACCGATCCATCGGCGACATACATATTAAGTGTCACCACCTCCGGTTCGGGAACAGTGACGTCCGCTCCGGCGGGTGTTACCTGCGGCAGCGACTGTAGCGAGTCCTACGCCAGCAACACCGCAGTGACATTGACTGCTGCGCCCACCTCCGGTTTTGTCTTCAGTGGTTGGGGCGGCGACTGCGCCGGTACCAATTCCTCGTGCACCGTGACGATGAGTGCGGCGCGCAATGTCACCGCGAGCTTTAGCGCCAGCACGCCGTTGTCGATCAAGCTGCAAATAGATTCCGTATCGGCGGCAACGCCGGTGACTTTCGGGCACGTATTCGTCAAGGGCGATGTCACGGCGAATTCGGGGCTGGCATTGCGTACCGTCGCCGGACAGCTGCTGCCGGTGCAGGTCGATAACAAAGCAACCAGCAGCGGCTCACTGCGTTATGGAATTTTGAGCGCCGTCGTGCCGGCAAGTGCCGGCAGCGCGTTCGAGTTGGTGGCGACAGCGCCGCTTGGCGCGCATACACCGCGCGATGTCGCCGAGTTGTTGAACAGCGGGTTCGATGCTGTGGTTACCCTAAAAACGTCGGGCGGTCGCACGCTCACGGCATCGGCGCGCACGTTCTTCCTGCGCAAGGCGACGCGTTGGCTCGATGGGCCGATCGTCACTGAATGGGAAACCAGCGGCGCGCCGAGCGATGCCAACGGCGATGATCCGCACCTCGCCGTTCGCTTCAACGTGCGCAGCTACGCCGGAATGACCGGAGAGCGAGTCGACGTGGTGGTGGAAAATGATTCGACCAAGATCGAAACGCCAAGAGTCTTTACCACCAGCAATGTCACGTACGACGTCGACATCTCGATCCGCGGCACGTCGGTATATTCGAAGCCGGCGCTGTTGCACTACCGTCAGGCGCGCTGGCGCAAGGTCTTCACGCCGTTCACCGACGTGGCGCCGCGTTACGACGTCGCTTACCTGAAGAAGACCGGTGCGGTGCCGAATTACGATCCGACGGTGACGCTCAACGACAAGACGCTGACCTCCTGGAGCGATCATTCGCTGTCGATCGAGCCGTTGACCACCGTGCTCATCAACCCGGTGATGGGGACCGCCGGTGGTCGATCCGAGATCGGCATCCTGCCTGGGTTCACCGCGGCTTATGTCATGAGCATGGATGCCCGCGCGCGTCAGGCGTTGCTTGCGGTTGGAACATTGGCCGGCAGCTTTTCGATCCACTTCCGCGATAAGAACACCGATCGACCGGTATCGATCACGACCTATCCCGACTTGACGCTGCTCGGTAATCCCGGCGATACCAAGCACCCGTTCCCGGCCTGCAGCGGCGATTGCACCAACTCGCCGTCGCTGGTCCCGGAGACGGCGCATCAACCGTCGCTGGCGTATCTGCCGTATCTCATCACCGGTGATCGCTATCACCTCGACGAACTGCAATTCTGGGCGGACTACAACGCGTTCGTGTCCAACCCGGCCTATCGGGCGAATGCCCAGGGGCTCGTGAAATGGGATCAGGTGCGCGGTCAAGCATGGTCACTGCGCACGCTTGCGCAGGTCACGCTCATCACGCCGGACGACGATCCGCTCAAGAATTATTTTTCGACGATTCTCGATTACAACCTCGCGTGGTATCGCGATCACTTGGTCAACGGCGAGTTCACCAACAACCTCGGACTCGTCGCCAACGGTACCGTATTTGCCTACCAGAACGGCCGCGGTTTCGCGCCGTGGATGGACGACTTCTTCACTTCCGCGGCGAACGAAATGTTCGCCATGGGTTTCGATAACGCCAAACCGTTACTGAGTTTCAAGGCCGGCTCGCCGGTGAAACGTATGCTCGATATGTGTTGGATCGGCGCTGCCAGCTACTCGATGGTCGTGCGCGCCGATACCACGAGCCCGCTGTATCAAAGTTTCGGTGACGTCGAGCGCGCGACCTTCGACACGAGCGCGTGGCAGAACGCGGACGGTAGTCGCTACCTCGATCAACCGTGCGCAGGCCAACCGATGGCCGATTGGTTGACGGTGCACGAGAAGACCAAATACGTGCTCGGCCAGATGATGGGAAATCCAACCGATCCGGAATCGTACACCGCGACGCTGCAAGCAGCGCTCGCCGCTGCTGTCGATGCCAACGTCGATCGCGCCAACGACGCCTGGAGCCGCTTCGCCGGTCGCTCGGTCAAGGCGAACTACGCGTCTGAGCCGCAGTTCGCCATGGTGCCGAGGTAAACATGAAAACTTATTTGCGAAGCGCGGTATCCAGCGCATTTTGCGCCACGTTGTTATTGGCCGGATGCGGCGGTGGTAACGCCACCGACACGTCTGCCGATACACCGTCGAATCCGACGTCCCCTGATCCCGCGCCGACTTACGTGCTTAGCGTTAGCAAATCCGGTTCAGGCACCGTGACCTCAGATCTCGCCGGCATCGCTTGCGGGAGCGACTGTAGTGAGTCCTATGCGAGCGATGCCACTGTCACGCTGACCGCCGCGGCCGCGACCGATTTTGTTTTCAGTGGTTGGAGCGGCGACTGCAGCGGTAGCGTTGGCACGTGCGTGGTAACGATGGGTGCCGCACGTAATGTCACGGCAACGTTTAGCGTTGTGCCGGCGGCGTCGTCATATACATTGTCGGTAACGGTGGCCGGTGCCGGCACGGTCAAGAGCGATCCGGCCGGCATTACCGATTGCACCGTCAGTTGCAGCGCAAGCTTTGCGAATGGAACCCGCGTTGTTCTGACCGCCTCGCCGGTGGCGGGACACACCTTCAGCGGTTGGAGCGGCAGCGGTTGTTCGGGCGTGACGCCGTGCACTGTGGAAATGAGCGCGGCGCGCAGCGTCACTGCCGGTTTTTCCGGACCGCCCGATAACAGCCTCAGCGATTTCGAGCGTCACTTAGTCGAGCTGCCGCCCGATACATGGTACGAAGTACCGAATACGCCGATGAAAGCTGTCTGCCCGCCCAGTCCCGGTGGTGTCCAGGGTTGCGAGGCGGTCATCAATAGCTGGTCGGGCGGTGCTTACGATCCGCTGCACCGCAAGCTGCTGATTTGGGGCGGCGGCCACAACGACTATTGGGGCAACGAGGTCTACAGTTTCGATCTGCGAACCGGTAAATGGGAGCGCTTGACCGATCCATCGCCGACCAAGGATCCGGTAACCGGCGCGCCGTTGGCCGGCGCCGATGTCGATCCGCTGTCCGACGGTAATCCGGTGTCGCGCCATACCTACGATGGGCTCGTTTACATCACGCACGTGAATCGTTTCCTCGGTGAGGGCGGATCGCGCGCGTGGAGCGGTGGTCCGACGTCGGTGACATGGTTGTTCGACGTCGAGCAGCGCAAGTGGACCGACGTGCTCGATCCGAAAATGGTTGCCGCCGGTGGCTCCGAAGCCGGCAAGCTCTTGGGACCGGGCGGCTACGAAAACGCCAGCGGTTACGATCCCGCGAGCGGACTCGTCTTCATGCGTATGCACGCACTGCTGTACAGCTACGATGTCAACGTCAACCAATGGAAGACAGTGACGGGCTTCACCTTCAACGATCCGGCGAAGCCGGCGAGCGAAGCGGTTTGGCCGCGTTACGATGTGTCCGGCGCCAAGCGCGCCGCGATCGACACCAAGCGCCGTCTTTTCTGGTCGGTGGGCAGCAACGATTACTTGGTGTGGGACATCGCTCAGGCCAAGTTAGTCACTAACGATTGGGTCACCACCGGCGGCGGCGACTACAGTAACGAAGCCCGCCTCGGCAAAAACACCGACGGTAGCCAACGCTATCCAGGTCAGGTCTTCCGTTCCGGCGGCGGCGACATCATGAACGCCGGCGCGCCGGGCTTCGACTATGACGCTAAAGCCGATCAATTCGTCGCCTGGAAAGGCGGGTCACCGTACGTGCTCAATCTCGCGACCAAAGTCTGGACGATAAAAAATGCCACCGGCGCACCGGCGGCGCAGACCGTCCGCGGCACCTTTGGACGTTGGCGTTACCTCGAGCGGTACAACGTTTTCATTTTGGTGAACGAGGTTTCATCGAACGTTTATTTCTACAAGAACAGCGCCGGCGGTCCGTAGCCGATAGCGCCGGGTTTTGTTGGCACCGTATTTTCGGTGTTGCGGTTAGCCGACGCGGTGGAATGGGTGACCGGTGGGTGGATCGTGTTTCTTGGCGCAGATTAGCCGAACAAAAGCGACCTACGTGAGCGTTTGATACTGAATCTTCAGGATCTCCAGCTCGCGTATCCCGGCCGGCGTCTGTAGTCGCACGACATCGCCGACGCGCGCCTTGAGCAGCGCCTTGGCGATCGGTGAAACCCAGCTGACATAACCGCGTGCGGGATCGACTTCATCCAAGCCGACGATCGCGATCGTCTGCTCGACGTTTTCCTGATCGCACACGCTGACGGTGGCGCCGAAGAATACTTGTTCCGTATTTTGGCGTTGCGGATGAACGATCTCGGCTTTCTCTAGCCGCCGGATCAGAAAACGAATGCGCCGATCGATTTCACGCAGCCGGCGTTTGCCGTAAATGTAATCGCCGTTCTCGGAACGATCGCCGTTCGACGCCGCCCAGGCGACAGTCTCGACGACTTTGGGCCGTTCTTTATTCACCAGTTGTTCGAGCTCGTTCTTGAGGCGCGCATGGCCGGCGGGGGTGATGTAATTTTTCACGCCGACTGGAAGACCGGCCGGTTCCGGCAAGTCGTCGTCATCGTCAGTGTCGGATTCTTTGGTAAATGCTTTGCTCATGCCCGTTTGTCTCGAAGGATTCGCCCTACTGGCTGGATCATAAGCCTAAAGTATGGCTAGACAAACTAGGGACTTAGATCAAAAATCCCTACCCTTTTTCACAAAAAAATAGGCGTTAGCCCGGCTCCGCTGGGTGGCCTACCGGTTAGGGCGCTTGGCGGTTAACTCGGGCGCCCCGGTGATCAACGTAGTTTCAGGAAATCCTCGACCGCGAAACCCGCGTCTTTCAAGATTCGCGAAAAGTTTGCGCGCTTCATGCCACAGCGTTAGGTGACTGCCGGACTGGCGGTCCGCGACGAAACCTTGTGATTTGAGAAAGTGGACCAGCTCGCGTGCGGTGAGTTGGGGCAATCGGGGTGTCATTAAGCGACCCGGATGGTCAGCTCTTAATGCCGGGCATGCGGTGGTCGAGCAGCGCCAGATCGATATCGTTGGTGGTGGCAATTTCAATGGCCTGAGTGCCCGACGTCGCCGTCACCACATCAAAGCCCGCCTCGGTGAGCGCTTGCTCAGCGTAGAGCAAAGTCAGTTCATCGTCGTCGACGATGAGAACGCGTTGTTTGTTGGGTATGCTCATACATCCTTGTCGCCGCGGTCACCGCGGCAAAAAAATCAGTTGAACGCACTAGGCCGTGTTAACAATCATCAATCCAAGCATGCTCCCACCCAGCCATAAACGTAGAGCGATTCATGGAACGATGGGCACAGACGAACCATGGGAACGGATCAAAGACCCGCGGCCGGGCAAGCCGAGCAATCCCGGCGTGATCGCGGCGACCATCGACGCTTTGTTAAAGCGGTGTTGTAGAGTGGGTGTACCGACGCTCCGTGGCGTGACCTGCCGGAGACATTCGGTTCTTGGCACACAACGTTTACCCGCTTTGCCTGTTGGACCCAGGCCGGTGTCTGGGATCGCGTGTTTCCCCCGCGGTGTTTGATACACCTATCTCAGCCGATACCCAATTTGCGGCAATTCACGACGTTCGAGCGCCACACGAGTAAACGAAATCTCTTTATAATCCAGTGCGCGAAGCTGGTCAGAAGTTAATTCGATCCTCGGCATGATTCCTTCGTTGGTAACTGTTAGTGGCGGTCCAAATCCGCGTAAATCTGGCGGCGAGATCGGTGGAGATATATTAGTAAGTCAGCGTTAGGAGTTGTCATCCGATCCGGCGTCGGTG